>JACQWU010000304.1 GCA_016209155.1 Candidatus Desantisiibacteriota bacterium
TAATTCCGGAATTAATATTTTTTTTTCAGATAAGAGTACAACCGGATTAGTTATGATTTTTCTTGCTATATTAATGGTGTTATGCGGTAAGGTTGCAGAAACAACAATAAATTGACATTCTTTATGAACATTTTTAACTATTTTATATATAGAATCAATATTTTGTATTTCCAATAACCTGTCCGCTTCATCCAGAATAACTGTTTGTATTGTTTGAACTTTAATTTTATTTTTTTGAATTAATTCCAAAATCCTGCCGGTAGATCCTACTATAATTTGCGGTTTATCCTTAAGTTTATCAAGTTGTCTATTAATATTTGCGCCGCCGATTATCGGGGTAGAATAGACAGGTAGGTTTGCATTTAGTGAAAGTCTCTCCATCTGGCGCTGAATCTGAATGGCCAATTCGTGAGTCGGTACTAAAATGATAGCTTTCATTTCTTTTGAAGTATTTTTTAATTTTTTATATAAAGGTAAAAGATATGCAAGGGTTTTACCTGTTCCGGTTTCAGATTGCATAATAACATTTTTATTTTGATTAATCTCCGGAATTGCCCTGATTTGAATATCAGTAGGTATTGTTATTTTTTCAATTTCAAGAGCCTTAATCAAAGATTGATCTACCCCAATATTTTCAAATAAATTTACCATTAAATTATCCTTTTATCCTTTTTTCTATTCTACTCTTTTTTATTTAAATATACCATATATAAATCAAAATAAAAATACTCCCATTATACATATTAAGATATATATATAATAATAACAAAAAAATAATTGAAGAGATATTATTAAAGTGTCGATTAACAATAGATAATCTTGAAAAATTAAATATATAATGTTATTATAAAATTGTAAAATTAATATGAGGTGTTTTTTTTGAAAATAATAAAAGTTAATCTTAAAGAGAGATCCTATCCTATTTATATTGATTATGATATTATAGATAAAATCGGTTTGTATGCACGTAAAAAGGTGAGTACTCAAGATAAAATTGTTATTATTACCAATCCTCTTATTGGTGGTTTTTATCTGGAAAAATGCAGGATTGGTTTTGAAAAATACGGATTTAAGACATATACTATAATGGTGCCGGATGGTGAAAAATATAAAAATCTTGATGAAGCAGTAAAAATTTACAGTAAATTATTGAAAATTAAGGCTGATCGAAATACTACATTAGTTGCGCTTGGCGGAGGTGTGATAGGGGACATTACAGGTTATGTTGCCGCAACATATTTACGAGGAATACCTTTTATTCAAGTACCTACAACTTTACTCGCGCAGGTGGATAGTAGTGTTGGCGGAAAGGTTGCAGTTAATTTAATAGAAGGAAAAAATTTAATTGGAGCTTTTTATCAGCCGATATTAGTATATATTGATTGTAATGTACTGAATACTCTGGCAAAACGTGAAATATGTGCAGGAATGGCAGAAGTAATAAAATATGGAATAATTAAAGATAGAGCTTTTTTTAATTTTATTGAAAAAAACATTGAAAAGATAATCAATCTGGAAAAAAAGTATATTGAAAAAGTAGTAGCTGTTTCCTGTAAAATTAAAGCTCTTGTTGTTAAAAATGATGAAAAAGAAAAAGGGGAAAGGGCAATACTTAATTTTGGGCATACTATAGGACATGCACTCGAAGCTGAAACACAGTATAAAAAATACATTCATGGTGAAGCAGTTGCAATAGGTATGGTAGGGGCTATGAAATTAGCCGGGGGAAAATTTTTTATTAAAAAAAATGATACTGAAAGAGTTGTTAATCTGTTAATTAAAGCAGGGCTGCCTATAAAAATTAACGAGAGAATATCTATATCAGGACTACTTGAAAACATGAAAATTGATAAAAAAGTAAGCCGTGATATTATTCGATTTGTCTTGACAAAAAAAATCGGGTATGTTACGTTAAATCCCATAAATGACAAGGGGTTATTGATATCAGTATTATCCGAATTGTTTAATTAAAAGGACATTATAATGGCCAGAGATAAGACAATAACAAATCCGGAAATAGAAAATTATAGTGAGAAGCTGGCACAAAATCCTTCTTCCAGAGTATTCGCTCCTCTTGCAGATGCTTATCGAAAAAGCGGTATGCTGGATAAAGCCATCGAAACATGTATGAAAGGATTAAATCTGCATCCTAATTACATGAGTGCTCATGTTGTTCTTGGAAAAATTTATCTACAAAAAGAAATGATTAAAAATGCAAAAGATGAATTCGAAAAAGTTCTTGAGATAGATCCGGATAATCTTGTTGCGCTTACAATGCTGGGTGAAATATTTAGAAAATTAAACTCTTTTAACGAGGCGATAAATAAGTATGAAAAAATATTAAAACTGGATCCTTTTAATGATAATGCGAAAAAAGCGCTTGAAGCAATCCGTTCTCAATCGGAAATAGTTCTAAAGGATGAAGAAATATATAATATTTATCAGGAAGATTCTAAATCGAAAAAGGAACCTCCCCGTCAGGCAGAAAAAAAAGAAGCAAATTATGATGATGATATAAATACGCTAACTATGGCAGAATTGTATTATAAGCAGGGAATGATTCCTGAATCGAAACGTGTATGTAAAAAAATTCTTACTCGTTACCCTGATAATAATGATGTAAAAAAATTATTACAAAAAATAGCCAAAGAAGAAGCTTTTTCTGTTTTAAAAGAAAGTGAAGTGAAGGAAGTAATAAAACCGGTAAAGGATAAATCACATGAGATAAAAGTAGATATTTATAAAGAAATACCTAAAGAGATAAAAGAAACTGAAAAAATACAAAAGCTTGAAGAAAAAGTTATTCCCGAATATACGGTGAAAAAGCCTGAAGAAAAGCCAGAACAAAAACCTGTAGTACAAAAAGAAACAACTTTAAATATTAATAGTTCTTTAACTGGATGGGAGAGTTTTATAAAAGATGTTGATATCAATACAAAACCTTCAGCTCCATCAATAAGAGCAGTAAAATTAATTTCACCTGAGCAAATTAAAAAAAGTACATCAGCTCAAGGACATGATAAAAAATCACTAAATCCAATGGAAGAATGGCTTGATTTAATTAAAGCGCAGGATGAAAAAAATAATTAATCATGATTTGAGCTTATTTTAAGGAGGTGGCAAAATTGATTGATTTTAATGAAAAATTGAAAACTGTTCTGGAAAATGTTGATGGATCAATTGCAATTGTTTTTTCAGGATTAGATGGAATCGGAGTTGCTAATGCTACATTAGCTGAGAAGTTTGATACAGCAGTACTTGATGTTGAATTGGCTACAATGGTAAGCAGTTTTGTTAAAGTGGCAGGTAATTTACAGTTGGAAAAAGTTGATGAATTGGTATTTAAAGCCGGGAATATAATTTTTTTTATTAAAATGGTAGGTAATGAATATTTTATCGGAATTGCTTTAAATAGCGATGCTAATCTGGGGAGAGCTCGTCTTGAGGTAAGAAAAGTAATGCCCTCTTTTGAAAAAGAATTATATGCTTAATCTGCCTATTTTAAGATTCCTGATGAAGTACTCTAAAATAAGATAATTGGTAATTTAAA
>JACQWU010000032.1:0-10845 GCA_016209155.1 Candidatus Desantisiibacteriota bacterium
TAAATATTGGCGTAAAAAAGGATATAATACAAGAAATATTTTAATTATAGGTACCGGTACGCGGGCACAAAATTTCATCAAAAGTATTGAAAAACACAGCGAATGGGGCTTGAAAATTCTGGGACTTCTTGATGAAGATCCGCGGAAAAAGGACCAGATAATAAATAATTATAAGGTTATCGGCTGTTTTGAAGACCTGGTCGGCATATTACATACAAATGTTGTTGACCATGCTATATTTATTGTTCCCAGATTATGGTTTGAAAAAATAGAGAATCTTATCTCTATTTGTGAAATGGAAGGAGTTACTGTAACTATTGCGGTTGATTTATATGAGCTTAAGTTTTCAAAGGCAAAACAGACAGACCTTGACGGTCATCCTTTATTGACATTTCAAAGCGCGCCGGATAAAGTGGGATGCCTTTTTATTAAACGGATGTTTGATTTTATTCTATCAGGGATAGCGCTGCTTATTTTATCGCCTGTATTTATTATTATCCCGCTGATTGAAAAAATATCAAAAGGCAAAGTATTTTTTAAGCAGGAAAGATGCGGTTTAAACGGCAGAAAATATATACTTTATAAATTCAGGACAATGGTAGAAAACGCTGAAAATAAAATCAATGAACTTTATAAGTTTAATGAAATGAAAGGCCCTGTTTTTAAAATGAAAAACGATCCGCGTATTACAAAATTCGGACGTTTTATGAGGAAATTCAGCATAGATGAATTTCCTCAATTATGGAATGTTTTTAAAGGAGATATGAGTATTGTAGGCCCAAGACCACCTTTACCTTCAGAAGTTAATAAGTATGACAGCTGGCATAGAAGGCGTCTAAGCATGAAACCCGGGCTCACATGCCTCTGGCAGATATTGGGGAGAAACGAAATAACTGATTTTGACGAGTGGATGAAACTTGACCTTGAATATATAGATAAATGGTCATTGATTCTTGATTTAAAAATAGTATTAAAAACAATACCGATTGTTTTGCTTGGCAAGGGAGCGAAATAAAAATGGGGAGAAATATGAAAATATTAAAAATTGTTTTTTGCGCAATATTTTTACTGTCTGTATTTGTCTACGCCGGGGATGAAGTTTCAGAGGAACCTCCGGCTAAATATACGGTAGGCATTGATGATATTCTGGAGATATCAATACTCCAGCCGGAAAGAATTTCAACCATAGTAGCGGTGAGTCCCGACGGAGCAATAACTTTTCCTTATGTGGGGAACGTGCAGGTTAAAGATATGCCAATGGAAAAAATACAGGAAAAGATACAATCAATGCTTGCCAATTATATGAAATATCCGGTGATTTCTATTTCTTTAAGAGAATCCAGAAGCAGAAAATTTTATATCTATGGAAATGTTATACATCCTGGAGTGTATCCTGTGGAAGAAAATCTGACATTGCTCAGGTCAATATCCATCGCGGGAGGATTTGTTCAATATGGACCTGCAAGCCGGGTTAAAATATTAAGACCTAAAAAAGGAGAAAACGTATTCGAAAATATAAAAATAAATATTAATGATTTAATGGCAGGTGTTACTAAGGATATATATATTTACCCGCAGGATGTAATAGAAATATCCGCCGGCAGATTTTCTATCTCGGGGAAAATCGCAAAACCCGGTATTTATTCAATAGAAGAAAATACAACTCTCTTAATGGCCATATCACTTGCCGGAGGATTAATAGAAGAAAATACTATTAATGAGGTAAAAATTATCAGAACACAAAAAGGTAAGGAAAATGAAATTAAGTTGGACATAAAAGATGCAGTAAAAAATAATTCGGGTCAAAATGTAGCAATTCAACATGGTGATTTAATTATAATAGCCGGTATGCAAAAAGGGTATTTTTATGTTAACGGTGATGTTAAAAATCCCGGGATTTACCCGTATCCTTTAGAGGAAAAAATTACAGCATTAAAAGCGATATCTATTGCCGGAGGTTTTCAGAAAAATGGATTTATTACAAAAGTAAAACTTTTAAGACCTAATGAAAAAACAGGTTATGAAGTTATAAATCTAAATATTAAAGAAATTACAGAAGGGCATATCCTTGATACTTATATTCAATTGGGGGATATTCTTGAAGTTACTAATAATAAGTTTTATATCTCAGGAAAGGTTATAAACCCGGGAATGTATCCTATTGAGGAAAACACAACAATTATGAAAGCTGTGGCATCGGCAGGAGGATTTGTTGATGCAAGATTTGCAAGCGAGGGAAGAATAATAAGAAGACAAAAAGATAAAGATGAAAATGAAATTATAAAAATAAACATTAAGGATATAGTAGAAGGAAAATATAAAGACATTAATATTGAATCAGGGGATGTAATTGAAATTAAAGATATGGATGTAGGAAATTTCTATGTATATGGAGAAGTTTTAAAACCCGGCGCTTTCCCCTATCCTCCGGAAGAAAATATTACTGTTTTAAAAGCGATTTCAATTGCGGGGGGATTTAGTAAATATTCTTCTTCAAAACAAATCAAATTATTGAAATTGAAAAAAGAAAACTCAGGATATGAAATGAGAAAAATTAACGCCAGGGAACTTATAGAAGGCGGCGGAGGCAGGGATTTAACGGTTAATATCGGAGATATAGTTGAAGTCCTTGAGGAAAATAAATTTTCCATTTCGGGAGATATATTAAAACCCGGAATATATTACATTGAAGAAAACACAACTATTTTAAAAGCGATAACACTCGCAGGAGGATATGCGCGTTACGGCTCTTTAAAACGGGCTATTCTGCGAAGATTAAAAAATGACGGAGCAGGATATGAACCTGTAAATATAAACATAAATGCTATTAATAAAGAAAACAATAATCAGGATATTCTGATTCAACCGGGAGATGATATTGAAATAATATCAGAGAAATTTTATATATCCGGTGAAGTTTTAAGGCCCGGAGAATTTTTGTTAGACGAAAATATAACTGTTTTAAAGGCTATATCAATGGCAGGCGGACTTACTAAATTCGGTTCCATAAATAATGTCAAAGTTTTAAGGCTTAAAAATAATAAAGTGGAATATGAAAATATTAAAATAAATATGAAAGCGGCTATGGAAGGCTCATCCGGGTCGGATACCATTATCCAGCCCGGGGATATTATTGAAATTTTACCGGAAAAGTTTTTTGTATCCGGTGAAGTTTTAAGACCCGGAGAATTTTTCCTGGATGAAAACATAACTGTTTTAAAGGCAATATCAATGGCAGGCGGTTTTACTAAATATGGTTCCATGAAAGGTGTCAAAATTTTAAGGCTTAAAAAAGATAAAGCAGAATATGAAAACATCAAGGTAAATATGAAAGCAGCCATGGACGGCTCATCCGAGTCGGATATCATCCTCCAGCCGGGGGATAATGTTGTGGTAACGGAATAGCACGAAAACGGAGGAATAATGACAAATTTAACGTTCAGAGATTATTTAAAGGTATTATTCAGGCAGAAAGCGGTAATCATTACTTCTATTTTAACTGTAATAATAACAGTTGCGGTTGGATTAGAGTTTAAAACACCTGTTTATGAATCTCAGGTGAAAATTTTAATTTCAGCCCAAAAGCAGGTGGAATCACCTTATTACAGAGAATTAATGGGACCGCAAAATACAATATCGCTTACACAAAGCGAGATTGTAAAATCCAATCCTGTTATAGAGCGGGCGGTAAATGTGCTTGGTCTTCATAAAAGGCCTCTTGATTATGAAAAACAATTTGCCGGTCAGATTAAACAATTCTTTATCGCACAGCGTATTGAAAAAATGGAAAAAGAAATATCAAGCTTAGACCCGGAACAAAGGAGTGCCCTGCTTTTCCGGATTGCTGTTGAAGATTTGAAAAAAAACATTAAAATTGAACCCTTGAGAGATACCAACATAATTGTTTTAACTGCCAGTGACTTCAGCCAGGTAGGTGCGGCAATAATTGCCAATATTGTAAGCCGTTCATATATAATTTTTGACCTTGAACAACAGCAGGTTGAATTACGGATGAGATATGGAGAAGAAAACCTTATGGTCAGGCAGTTAAAAGATAATATTGATAAAACAACAAAGGACATAAGCGGAGGCCTCCTGCCTAATATAGATGCTATCGGGCCTGCAAGTGTGAAAATTATTGAA
This sequence comes from Candidatus Desantisiibacteriota bacterium, assembly GCA_016209155.1. Classification (GTDB taxonomy): domain Bacteria; phylum JACRDZ01; class JACRDZ01; order JACRDZ01; family JACRDZ01; genus JACQWU01. Next base: position 4,144 of record JACQWU010000032.1, read on the forward strand.
CAGGCACTGCCTTCATTTCAACCGTCAGGAATACCTAAAAAGCTAACCTTACTTCTGGCTGTTGTTATGAGTATATTTTTAGGTATAATGCTTGCATTTATTTTTGAATACATGGACCAGACTTTCAGGTCGCCACAGGAGGCAGAAGAATTTCTTGATATACCTTTTTTGGGCTCTATTCCAAAAAAAGCTAAAATAGATTTATATCACACACTGTCTGACCAATTGTACCTTGTGATGAAAGATAAAAATTTAAAATCTGTTTTAATAACTTCAACTTTACCCGAAGAAGGAGTTTCTACTATAATTGCCGATCTTGGAAGATATTTATCTGATAAAGGAGGCCATAAAATTTTAATTATAGACGCAAATTTCAGGACTCCGTCGATTCATAAAATTTTCAATTTACCGGAAGATAAAGGTTTTTCCAATCTTCTTGAAGGTACGTTATCATTAGATAAAGCAGTAAAAGATATAAACACTAAACTTGCGGTTTTACCCGCAGGTAAGACCGAACTTAATCCTATAACCCTTTTCGGATCACATTTTATGCCTGAAATAATAAAACAGGTTAAAGAAAAATATGATTTAATTCTTATAGACAGCCCAAATTTAAAAACCTATAAAGATTCCATATCACTCTCCTCATATTCAGACGGAGTAGTAATAGTCATCAATGAAGGCAAAACCCGCCGTCAGGTTGTCAAATTCTCATTATCGGTTTTTGAACAGAAAAAAATAAATTTGATCGGCTTCATCCTGAATAACCGAAAATATTCCCTGCCGAAAGTTATTTATGATAGAGTGTAAAGATCGAAGGACGAGAGACGAAAAGATGAGGAACGAGAACAAGCAAATTACACTTGACTGATATATTAAAATATGGTAAACTATAGTTAACCATGATTGAAAAATTTATCGAAATACATATATCCTTAATAAAAGAAGCCAGGAAACTGACTTTTAGAAGGTATCTTTATAATAATATTGATTGGAATAACCGGCTTATTGGTATTATTGGTGCCAGAGGTGTAGGTAAAACTACGCTTTTACTGCAGTATTGCATTGAATATTTTGATAATCCCGAAGACGGTCTTTATTTATCTGCTGATAATATTAACATCGCGAGTAAAGGTTTGTATAACCTGGCTGAGGAATTTTTTAATTTTGGCGGTAAGGTTTTACTTATTGATGAAGTACAGAAATATCCTAATTGGCAGCAGGAATTGAAAAATCTCTACGATTCCTTTCCCTCTAAAAAAGTAATTTTTTCGGGCAGTTCGAGTATAAATATTCTTAAAGGAAAGTCCGATCTTTCAAGGCGGGTTATCTTCTATAAATTAAAAGGGCTCTCCTTTAGAGAGTTTCTTTTGCTACATACCGGTAAATCTTTCGAGAAATTAAAAATGGAAGAAATCCTCACAAACCATGTGAAAATCGCGGGTGATATCAGCAATGAAATTCCGATATTAAGATATTATAATGAATATCTTAAATTCGGGTATTATCCCTTTTTTAAAGAAGGAATAAATACCTTTTACGGAAAATTAGATAATGTGGTAGACAAAATATTTTATGAGGATATTCCTTTATTATTTAATGTAAAACCTGATTCAATATACAATTTAAAAAAGTTATTTTATCTGGTAGCAACTTCACAACCGTTTACTCCAAATATATCCCGGTTAAGTTCTCAACTGGGTATCTCCAAGGAATATATATATATCTATATAGATGAACTTGAAAAAGCAGGATTATTTAATCTGCTATATAGTAATACCACAGGTTTTAACCTGCTGCGTAAACCTCAGAAAATATATTTGGAGAATGTAAATCTTTTTACATTGATAGAAAAAGAGAAAGGATTTGGTGTCGAAAAAGGAAGTACTAGAGAAACCTTTTTTCTAAACCAGGTCTCTGAAGTTGTCCGTCTATTTTTTCCGGATAAAACAGATTTTATGGACAACACAGGCAGATATTTTGAAGTAGGCGGGAAGGGAAAAACGGATAAAGTCAAGAATATTGAAAGTACGTCAAAAAATCATTTTACTATTTGCGACGATATCAATATCGGTTTTAAAAATAAAATTCCTCTTTGGGTGTTTGGTTTTCTATATTAATAAGCAAAGTGGTATTATTCTAATTTTAATCCAAAATATAACTATCCGGAAGAACCATTAAAAATACTATTATGGAAGTATGCAAAAAATAAAAATTAATAAATATTTAAGGAATTTAAAAATATCATGATGGCGGTAGCCTGTCCTTTTATAATTTAGCAATTAATTATCAATTACTATTTTAATCGTCCTTCGTCCCAGCGAGTGCAACGAGCGATCATCCTTTCGTCCATCGTTTTTATTAGCAATGAGCCATGAGCTAAATAAGCGCAGCGAATAATTATAATTATTCTTCAAACAGTTTTAAATATGATATAATATTAAGCGGTTATATATTCACCATTCACCAAAAAATATTGACCCATTATAAGGAGACAAAAAAATGGAAATTAAGATAATTTTTGAAAAAGATGAAGATGGAATATATATAGTTACATGCCCATCTTTACCAGGATGCGTTTCTCAAGGTAAGACAGAAAAAGAAGCAATAAAGAATATAAGAGAAGCTATTAAACTCCATATAAAATGTTTAGCGAGGAGATGGTTTGCCGATATTAAAACGAATCATAAAAGCATAAAGGAAGCGGATGAATATTCATACTATTTGGCAGTACTTCGTAAAAATATACAAAAACAAGGTGGTTTTAAAATTGGAAAAAATAAGAATGAAGTTTTGCGAAAATTAAAAGAAGTCAGACAAACCACAATGAAAGAAAATTATGAAAATCATTTTGGATACTAATGAATATATATTTGGGTTAGATAATAAATTTGGCGAAATATCATCAATAAAATTATTAGATATAATAAAGATAATGATTGAGGATGTAAAAGATTTTAAACTTTTGGTTCCGGAAATTATTATTAAAGAAGTGCATAAGATTGAAGACGGGAGATGCTTTAATAGCGGCATTTGCTGAATTTAATAAGGTTGATTATTTAATTTCAGAAAACAGGCATATATATAAAGAATTAGAAGTTAAAGAATTCATTACCATGAACGCTAAAGAATTTTTAAAAGTTTTAGGAATAGATTGAGTATACTGATAAACATTATTGGAATATAAGGAATTAGTTCATATTGTTATTAATTTTAATTCTAAATTTTTATTAACTCGTCTCAGCGAATGAAGCGAGCTGTCGTCCTTTCGTCCCTCATGCTTTTTTCGTCCCTCGTCCCAGCGAGCAAAGCGAGCGATCGTCCTTCGTCCCTCATGCTTCAAAGTGAGCGAAGCGAATAAGTCGTCCCTCGTCCTATATTATAATCTCATAACTATTTTATCCATATTTATCTTGACAAAACTTTAAAATTAAGTAGTATTATAGCTTTGAGTATTATTCTAATTTTATATAAAACACAATTATCCGGAAGAACCATTAAAATATTATTATGCAAGTATGCAAAGAATAAGAATTAATAAATATTTAAAGAATTTAAAATATCATGATGGCGGTAGCCTGTCCTTTTATAATTTAGCGATTAATTGTCAATTACTATTTTACTCGTCCATCGTCACAGCCAGCAAAGCGAGCGGTCGTACTTTCGTCCCTCGTGTTTCGGTGAGCAAAGCGAATAAGTCGCCCCTCGTCCCAGCGAGTGAAACGAGCGATCGTCCCTCGTCCAAGTGAATGAAATGAACGATCGTCCTAGCGAGGTAACGAGCGATCATCTTTATCAAGAGCCAAGAGCCATGAACTATAAATTAAATAGTGAAAAAATAGAGTGGAAGTTGTGGAAAGTAGAATAGATTGGATTGATAATGCTAAAGCTTTAGGAATTTTTCTTGTTTTATTAGGTCATCAAGATATATCTCCTTTGATTAGGCAGTGGATTTATTCTTTTCATATGCCCTTATTTTTCTTTTTGTCAGGATTTCTTTTTAATTTTGAAAAATATAGCAAGGATAGAACGTTTTTTAAAAGAAAATTCCATACATTATTAGTGCCATATTTTATCTTTGCTTTTATCTCATTCTTTTTTTGGCTTTTTGTAGTACGTAATTTAAGTATTCACGGAGAATCGCTGAAAATTGACCCGTTAAAGCCATTCCTGGGCATTTTTTATTCAATTGGAATGAATGGGTATGGTAATCCGATAGAAAACGCTTTGTGGTTTCTTACTTGCTTATTTGTTGTGGAGGCAATATTTTGGTTTATTTTAAAATTCTCCAAAAAGTTTTCATATACTTTATCCATATTTATTTTTTTTATAATAGTTATAATAGGTGTAGTATATAGTTATACGTCACTTGTTAGACTTCCTTGGAGTATGGAGGTAGCTTGTGTTGCATTAATATTCTATGCTGCTGGGTTTTTTTACAAAGATAAAATTGAATTCGGCTTGACATTATTAAAACATGCTAACCTCCCAAATAAGCTAGTTATTATTACTATTTTATTAAGCTTCAATATTTTATTTTCAATTATTAACGGTAGAACTGATATGAACGGAAGTGGATTTCATAATTTTATTTTATTTTTAGCATCCGCTTGGATGGGGATTGCTTTTGTTTTGTCTGTAAGCAGATTTTCAAGCGTAAATAATGTATTTTCTTTTTTTGGAAAGAATACCTTGATAATCATGGGATTAAGTGGTATTGCTTTATTTTGTTTGAGGGGTGGAATCTATCTTATATCAAGGAATTTGTTATATTTTGAGGGAATACCTGTTTTTGTAGGAATTTTTCTTTCATTTTTTTTAATGATCATTTTGGTCCCAGTAATATATTTTATCAATAAATATTTGCCATTTGTAGTTGGGAAAAGGACTCACGGTTGTTAGTAAACTATTTTGATACCTATTGTAGTGCGTCCAACACTTCTTTACATTTGAAAAAGTTGTTATCAGGCTGTCATTGCAAGCATTCGCATTAATAACAATACTACTTGGACTTATAGAATCTCTGCTTAAATGTCAAGCTATTTATGACGCACTACACTATGAGCCATGAGCTATAATTCTAGTTTCTCGTCCTAATGAGTACGCGAGCTGTCATCCCTCGTCTAAGTGAATGAAATGAACGATCATCTTTAAAAGAGATCTCTGAACCAAGAGCCAACAACTAATTTGCCAAAGGCAAATTCAGGTTAAAAAAAGAAAACAATCAGCGGCCTGTATATGGTATTTTGGTGCGTAAGTTGGAAAGATAGTAAGCCAGTTTATAATAACAGCTATTCTTGCGCGCTTACTATCCCCTGATGATTTCTGGGGTATTAAGCATGACAACTGTCTTTACGGGTTTTGTGACATTGTTTTGAGTATATGATTTTAAAGGATTTTGCGGTACGTGATGCATTATTTGTACTAATTTCCATTATGTTATAGATAAAGCAAATAAGTTATTAACAGGAATTATCATGAAAAGAGATGAAAAAGAACAAAAAATTATAGGATTCGAAGTAAATCGAAGACTGGTTAAAAAGAGTATAACAAATAGCATAATTTATAATTTTTTCTTGAAATTTAAAGGGTTGATTACTGTACCTATTATTACTTATCTTTTAGCCCCAGCGGAACTGGGCAAATATTTTTATATACTTTCCTTAACATCAATTATGGTTCCTATGTTTATTTTGAATTTAGCTGATGGTCCAGTATTGCATTTTGTACAGGAAAATGACATTTTAAAAATTAAGCGTATGTATTATACTGTCCAAAACACAACGATCATTAGCCTATTTTTTTTTAATGTAGTTCTACTCCTGATTTCACATTTTATTGATCTGAAATTCTCAGATTACATTGGTTATGTAATTCTCATTATTTTATGTCAGTCTATTTTTAAAATTACGTCTTATTTGCTGGTCGTGTACCAAAAGACAGATATTCTAATTCGATATTCATTCACAAAGGAAATCATCAGTTTTGTTATAGGGATTTTATTACTTATTGCTGGTATTGGTATTAGGGGTTTGATGGTGGGGATTATATTAACGGATGTTGTTGCAGGAATGCTTATCGGATTAAAAATATATAAAGAGATAGGGTATGAGCCAATAATAGACACAAAATATCTTGTGAAATTTTTAAAAATTTCAATTCCACTACTTCCGGTATTTTTCTTTTCATGGATCATGCTTGCTCTGGACACATTTTTATTGATGTATTTGCAGGGGGCATACAGCGTAGGTATTTACAATATTGCGTATTCACTCAGTTCAATCATATTGACAGTGACTTTTGCACTGAATTTTTTTTGGTTTCCAGTATCAGCTAAAATGTGGGGAGAATCCCGCGAAAAATATAAAAAACTTTTCAAGGTATTATTTTCTGTTGCAAGCGTGTTGCTCTTGTGTATGGTTGTGCTGTTTGAGCTAAACGCTGAGTTTATTTTGAAGTTTCTCGTTAAAAATACCGAATATTATGCTGCAAAACCAATAATTGGGATTATAAGCTTTGCTATGGCCATGCGTGTATTAATTACACTTTTGACAGCGCCTCTTTACTCCAACAAGAACAGCTTTATGATATTTTTAACTAATTTTGTCGGGGCTTTTGTGACAGTTATTCTTGACATTTTGTTAATACCCAAATATGGTATATCAGGGGCGGCAATAACGACAGCTATCTCATATTTTCTAG
>JACQWU010000032.1:10877-12603 GCA_016209155.1 Candidatus Desantisiibacteriota bacterium
CTATTTCGATAAATAACGTGTTGCACTTCGATTTTCTAGAAAAACGTGGGTTAGTATTTACAACTGGTATTTTTTTGCTATGGCTCTGTATTGTATTTAATAGAGGATCACTGTCCGAAATTAGCGGTTTTATTTTAAGTGTTATTTTTATTGGTATCGTTGCTGTATGCTTTTTTGTGTTGTTTCTTTCACGGGAAGAAAATAAATATATTTACAGTAAAATGCATGAATTAAAAAAAGCTTTTCAGGATAAATATTTTTGCCATACAGGAGAGATATGAAAAGGGTTGAACTAGTGGTAATAGGTGCCGGTCTTGCCGGTCTTAGCACCGGACTTAATGCTAAACAAGCCGCTATAAATTCAGTTATTTTTGAGAAAGAAGATACAGTCGGTGGATTGTGCCGTACAATCCAAAAAGATGGATTCTATATGGATTATTCGGGTCACTTCCTGCATCTTGAAAACGATTATACCAAAAGACTTGTATCAAAACTTTTGGATAAAAATATGACTGAAATAATCAGAAATGCTGCTATTTATTCTTCAAAAATATATACGAGATATCCTTTCCAGGCTAATTTATATGGGTTGCCATCTGAAATTCTTAAGGAATGTCTGTTGGAATTTGTTAAAGCGTATTATGAAAATTATTCAAATACTGAGAATGAGAGTTTTGCTGAATGGATAGACAGAAATTTAGGAAAAGGGATAGGAAAATATTTTATGCATCCTTATAATCGGAAGCTCTGGGCAGTTGATACTACAGAACTTACATGCGAATGGATGAAAAAGTATGTACCTAAACCAAATATTGATGACATTTTTAACGGAGCTTTTAACGACTCTAGCAAAAAATTTGGATACAACGCAACGTTCCTATATCCTAAAAAAGGTGGGATACAATCGCTTTGCGATGCTTTAGCTAAAACTGCTGGAAACATTGTGTTTCAAAAAGAAGTTATCGAGGTGAACTTGGATGATAAGATTATTAAATTTAAAGATAGATCTATTGTAGGATATGAGAAACTTGTATCTACTATGCCACTAAAAAAGCTTGCTTCTATATCAGTGTGTAAGTGTGGTTCTGAAGTGCTTAATATGGGCAAACTACTTAGGCACAATTCCGTACTCATTCTTAACGTTGCAATTAAAGGGCAAATTGGCTGCGATAAGCATTGGGCGTATATTCCAGAAGAGAAATATTTGCCATATCGTGTTGGATTTTATTCTAATATTTCTAGAAATCTAGCCCCACCGGGTAATAGTTCACTGTACATAGAAATAGGTTATATGAAGGAGTGGGATGTAAATTCAAAAAAGATGTCAAGAACAGCCATAGAAGATATGATAAAGATGATAAAGCGGCTTATAAAGAAAAATTTTGCTTATGTGAAAAGTTCGGATGTATACTTCGCTGTTAGAAAATTCAAAGATTATGGAAAACTTTCAGGAAGAAAATTGGATGAGATGGAATCAGGGGCTCGCGTTGATGTGAACGAAACGAAACGAAATCCTTTAGATTTCGCCCTGTGGAAGCTTGCAAAAGAAGGCGAGCCGTCTTGGGAGTCGCCATGGGGGAATGGCCGTCCTGGTTGGCATATAGAGTGTTCCGCAATGTCTACAAAACATCTTGGCGAGCAATTCGATATCCATTGGGGAGGGCTTGATCTTGAATTCCCACATCATGAGAATGAAATAGCTCAAACGGAAGCATTGACTGGAAAA
>JACQWU010000287.1:0-4314 GCA_016209155.1 Candidatus Desantisiibacteriota bacterium
AAATAGAACGTTTAATAATGCCGGGCTTACTTTTAGTTCTTCCTTTATCCATTCAGTTTTAAACGCGAGCAAATCTATTATTTTTTCATCCTCAACATTATTTCCACTCCCCGCGGATCCGTGCACATCAAATAAAGGGACATATGTAAAATTATCATCCTTTCTATGCTCTGTTGATGGCTCTGGTATTATGTTTTTGTTTTGTATTTTTTCTTTTTCAGATAAATTTTCACCAAGTAAAAGCCAATTCAAAGATAATCCTGATAATTCTGCTATTTTTATCAAACTGGTAATATCTGGTTCCCTTTGATTTGTTTCATAATAAGAGATTGCCGTACTTGTCTTTAAGCCTAATTTATTAGCAAATTCAACCTGATTAAGGTTTAAATTTTCTCTTATAATTTTTATTCTTTCTCCCAGTGTTAATATTTTTTTTAACATTTTGTTAAATTTTCCTTGACATGTTACCATTTTGGTATTATAATTATATTCATGAATAAAAAATTACGTAAAAAAATTAGAATAGAATTAATAAAAAACGATACCTCTGCGGCTGAAATCGCCCGTAATCTTGGCGTTCACCGCACATATATCAACAATGTAATTGCAAGTATTGTTAAAACTCAATATGTCCGTGAAGCAATTGCCAAAACTATAAATATTCCGATTGAAGAGCTTTGGCCAAATTAAAGTTTCTCAAATAACTTTTAGGCTTCCTCCCCTAAAAGTTATTTTTCAGGGCAGAAGACTAAACACTTCTGCCCGCTCCTCCTATATTGTGTAGGAGAGAAAAAAGGAATGTAAAAATGCAAAACAATAAAGCATATAAATTAGCCTTAAAGATAAATAAACTTCACAAGCCTTTACTATTTGAAATCAAAAAACAAATTAATGTCTCGTTAGAGCGCGAAGATTCATGTTCACAATTTCGCCACGCAATAAAAGAGATAGTTGATCGTCTTCTGAAGAACAATTACAAAAATCGTTTTCAAGTTTCAGTTCAGGGATCGCACAAAAAACAGTTAAAACCATAGTTATTTTATTATAAATTAAATTTTGCACATTAATTTAATGATTTTCAAATTTAGTTTGATTTTAGCACAAAATTGAATGAGGTCAATAGAAATGATAAGAAAAAAAATAGACAATAGCGGTTATAACCAACTAAATCTTTTTGATATTATTGATCGCCTCTCACATGAAGAAAAAAGTACCACAACAAAAGCCGGTACATTCAATATCGATGTGCGTGTTCGCGCGCTTCTTTCTGACGCTCTAAAACAATGTACATATTCCCGCGAATACATAGCCGCGCGCATGAGCGAACTCACCGGCATAGAAATAACTAAATCTCAACTAGACAGCTGGACAGCAGAAAGTAAAGAACAGCACAGGTTCCCCTTTGCCTATTCCGCCGCTTTTTGCGATGCAACCGGAAGCCTGGAGATCTTAAAGTTAGTAGTAGAAATGGTTGGCGGATATCTGCTTAAAGGTGAGGATGCCTTATATACCGAACTCGGACGTATTAAAAAAAATAAAAAAGAACTGGCAGAAAAAGAAAAACTAATCAATCAAACTTTAGAACAATTTAAATTAAAAAGGAAATAATATGGGGTTCGTTAGAGCTAAAATAAAAACCACTTTAAATTATCAAAAATCAACAACTTCCAAGCACTGCGGAATTTGCGCCTATTTCAAATTAGTGAAAATTTACGGTATTGGCATGGAATACAGACACGATGATCATCGCTGTGAAAAAATCGGCTTCGGAAATTCAATCAAATATCACATACAAAGCGGTTATATCTGTGATGCATATAAAGAACCATATCCTATCCAGGAATAACCAAATGAGTAAATGCAAACTTCTCAAAGAAGATGGGACATGTGGAGATGCTGAAGGATTTTGCATAGGATGGATTAATTGGGATATTCTCCATCGTCAAACAAAACCATGTGATTGGTTTTGTTTACGAACAAAAGAAGACAGAGAATTTTTTGGTAAATGGATTCACGTAAAAGAGGAAAATAGAAAGGAAAATAAATAAATGAATAAATCATATAGGAGGAAATATGGAAGAACAGAACACAATAAAAAAAACTAATTACACATGTGAGACACAACAAAATCTTATGAAAGTCGTTGAATATTTAGCTTTAGATATTTGGAAACCTCAGACAATCGATGAAATTTGTAAAGCTTTAGATTTATCAAAAAACAAAGTTAATTGGACGTTACACAATTTGGAAGAAAAAGAATGGACAGAGCAAGTTGTCGGAGGATGGAGAATATCTCCAAAAATTATAAAAATCGCGGATTCTGTCCGGAGAGGTTTTTTAGATGTTTTTCCAAAATATTTGAATAAAGAGTGAGTCAAAAATATAAAGAAAGGGAAAGCTAATGACAGATATTGAAAATTTACCTAATCGAAAAGCTCAGTTTAAACTTATGTCACTTATCTATTCATGTCTAATTATGAATAAGAAAGAATATTCACTTCAAGAAATTAGAAAAAATTCTGAGCCTTTAGTCACAAAAGAAGAAGTTGCATATATTTTAGCACTTCTTAAACTGCATAATTGGATAGTTAAAAAAGGTTCAAAATATAGATTTTTAATCGAATTTGATAAAAAATATTACAAAAAATCAAATTTGCTTTGAAAGTAACCGCCACGTTATTGGCGGTTTGAAAATATAAAACCTTGATTTTATTGATGTTTTTTAAAAAAACCGCTTATTAATAAGCGGTTATGAAAAAGTTTTCAAACTAACTTTGAAAAGGAGAAATATGGAAAAAGATAAGGAAATAGAAATAAGAAACAACATGGATTTCACGTTATTGCTAAATGATTCAGAACAAATTGGGGCATATAAAGCGACAAACATGATGATTGATTTTGCAAGTGTTGCCAGATTCAAATTTTTAACAGAAATAAAAAAATCAGATATTTTTAAAAGATCAGGAAAAACATGGGATGTTTTTTGCAAAGAAACTCTTAAACGATCACGGGCTATTATAGATGCTGAAATCAAGCTTTTCAAAGAATTAGGAGAACCTTTTCTCAAAACAGCTGAACAAATAGGATTAAAAAAATGTGACCTTTTATATCTTGATCGATCCCTTCCTGAAGATGCCAAAGTCCAATTAAAACGTGGGGTACTCGAATTTGGAGGTAAAGAATTTAAAGTTTCTGAAATAGCCGAAGATTCTGAAGATTTTTTTATTACTTTGGGGCAATTTAAAAAGGATTTTGAATTAACCAAAAAAGAAGTAAAAAGTACTGAGAAAGAAATAAAAGGAATTAAAGAAGAACACAAAAAAGAAATTGAAGCATATCAGCATAAAGTCAAACAGCTCGAAGTACAAATCATCAATCCAAATATCTCAAAGGAATATGAAGAAAGTTTTAAATTGATGGAAGAAAAAGCCAGGGAAATAGTTTTAATTGCTAATCGTATGAACTTTAAAAATTGTCATAAAGAATTTACAGAAGGTACAGGCGAGCAAGGGCAAGTCAAAGCAAAATATTTAGCACGGTTGCGCGTGATGGAAAATCAGTTTAACGGCTCGATTGAGGCTATAAATATAGCCATTTGCGAATAATACAAAAAGGTTAAATCATGAATTATGAAATTAACAATACAATATTTGCGCAGGCTTTTAACGAATGGGATTCCGCTCAGTATGGAACAAAATCTTTTATCGTCACCAAATGGGCGGACGCGTTAAATATATCATATCAAACAATGCACCGGAAATTCAAAAATTTCGGGCATAATCTTAGCCAAAGAAAAGGAAAATACACAAAAGGAAAACCCCTAATTCCCCATTTACATGATTGGGCACAAACCATTGCTCATATGTATGCGTTTATCCCGCAAAAAATAGACCGTCGGCCTCCATTAAGTATAGTTATAAAAAAAGCATTATTAAATGGAATGCTGCCAAAAGAGGCTGAGAATGTCAGCGTTGGAACATTTGCGAGAGTATTGAGAGAGCAAAGGTTGATTGATAAAGCAGGCAGAGTATTACGCTTTGAAGCAAAAACTCCAATGGAACAAATTCAATATGACTGCTCCGGATCAGAATATTTATATGTACACCGTTTTGACGAAAATGGTGAAGCAATTCTTCGCGCGCGATCGAGCAAAAGTTATAAGAATAGAGAGAGATATGAAAATTTCAGAGTATGGTACCATGGGATGATTGATGATAGTTCACGTTATTGGCTTGCAATGCCATTTGTAGCACCAGGGGAATCATCCGCCGATGCAATCAAGTTCTGTAAATGGGCATTCTCTAAAAAAGACGA
>JACQWU010000287.1:4332-9680 GCA_016209155.1 Candidatus Desantisiibacteriota bacterium
ACTCTATATGGATAACGGCGCGCTTGCACGCGCGGAAGCAACAAAAGAATTTATGAGCCGGATCGGAGTTGAAATCAAAACTCACGAGCCGGACAGCCCCGAAGATACAGGAAAAATAGAAGTTAGGTGGAAAACACTTTGGTCAAACTTTGAACTGCCTGAATTTATAATGGATCCTCGCTGGGAAGACAGAGAATACACGTTGTCAGATTTACATCAACGGTTACTAAATTACACACATCAATACAATCAAAAAGCTCATCCTACTAATATTAAAATTTCAAAAGAGCAATCATGGCTTAGGGTAATGCAGTCCGGTGGAGTTATAGACATAGATCAAGATGTATTTGATACAGTATTCAGACGTCTGAAGCGATATGTAGGACGTGATGGCATTGTTAGCATTGATACCTACAAGTATTTTGTCAAAGGTCTATATGACACCTGGGTATACATCTACCAGGGCGTCTTTGACGGCCGGATAGTAGCCGAAGATATCCTATCTCATAAACGATACGAAGCGGAAATATACGTAACCCCCGGACTTGATGAAATTAAATCCGACAAAAAATTAGCATCTGAAATTATACGCGAAGAATCAGAAGAAATAAAAAAACAATTTTCCCCAGGTCAGTTTAAAGGCATCTACGAAGTAACCAATCAAGCTCAAAACCTAATACCCATGCCCATCAGAACAAAAGAAACAAAAGAAGTACCGGATCCGTTTGATGTAGATGCATTTCCATCGCTCACGGAAGCGATGAAAGAATTACACGAAATTGTAGGAATCTCAATTTCACAGGAACAAAGAGAAATAATAGAAAATTTAATCAAAAAAAATGGCTGCAAAAAAGCATACGTAACCGACTTTGCTCTTGAACTAAGAGCAAGTCTCGAGGAAAAAAGAGTCGCATTGTAATTGTACTTGTAGGGGCAGGTCTTGGCCTGCCATTAAAAGGAGGAGATTATGACAAAATTAGAAGTATTAGCAGAATACGGCTTCAAACGTGATCCGTTTAAAGCACTTGTTATGGAGACAGCCGATTTTACACGTGTTAAACGCATACTATCGCTCGCAATTGAATCAAAAGCAATGATATCAATTATTGCAGACAGAGGATTTGGCAAAAGTGATGCATTGGAGCTGGCAATAAAAGACAAGGATTATTCTATTGTGAGGGTAACACCTAATGATAAAGAAGAAATTAAAGTTGGGGATATCGAACAAGAAATAATTCTTAAATTATCTCAAGAAAGTGTAAAAAGAACCAGAGTGATCAGAACGCATCAGGTACGTCGATTGCTTGGAGAAGAATCAAGACAACGTCCAGTTATAATTATAATAGAGGAAGCCCATCGCATTAAAGGACAAACATTGAGATCCCTAAAGACAATGAGAGAAATGGAGTGGATGGGAATCCGCCCGCTCGCAACGATAGTAATGATAGGGCAATACGATCCAATGCGAAAACGTGGAGTTGAGGAAGTAGACCTACGTACAGATACATTTTTCATGAAAGGTTTAACATCTCATGAAATAAAAAAATACATTGATACAACAGTCGGAAATTTTTTTGAGCCGGATGCAATAAGCGCAATCGCAAAATTAAAAGAAGCAAGAAATTTTTTAGAACTCCAAAAAATATTAACTTCCGTGATGTCTTATGCCCTTGAAATTGGCAAGAAAAAAGTAACAACGATGGAGGTTTTTGAGCTGTACGGCGGTGGATTAAAAGAACTATTAAAAATTACTAACAGCACTATAGGAGATATCTCCAAAGAAACCGGACTCCCGCGCTCAACAGTATCAATGAATATCAATAATCAACAAGGTACAATGTCAGATAAAACATTTAACAATGACAGACAAACAATTTCTGATATTTTAAAGAAAAAAATAGAAGAAAAGGTCGCATAACAATATAACTATATTAATGTATGGGCGGCTCCCCGTGGCCGCCCCGTTAGGGAGAGACTAAACATGAAACACGAAAATGAAGATATCCAAAATGCATTAATCAAATTAACCGATGCACTATGCTCCTGGGAAAGAGTAACAGGAATAGACTCAGTTTTAATACTACGCGATACCACTGGATTTAACTACAGGGCGATAAACGGCAAAACAGAAGAAGCTAATTCATGGATGTCTGATTTAGAATTATTATCGTTTTTATATCCAAATAATGAAGGAGGTTCCCATGAAACCAAATGAATGCAAAATTTATAACGCAAACGAATGTTTTGGTTACGCCGAAGATTGCAAAGATTGTAAAGAAACATTATTTATAAAAAGGCTTAAAAATATATCAATCCGGATATATTTTAAAACCTATAAGTTTATTTACACAATAAGGAGAGCACTATGCGGAAAAAGATAATCACATTTATCGAAGATAATATTTTAAAAGTTTTTTTTGTAGGATTATTGTCTTTAGTCTGTGTCCAGGCCGGTATTTACCGCGGGCGTACACTTACATATGATAAGTTCGCCCCTGAGATACTCGTAAAAGAACAAATAATTGTTGAATTTGAAGAAAAAGAAGAGCAATACATTCAAACAATTGAATCACTGAAAACGGAATTACAGCACTGGAAACTTGTGAATGAAATTCTCACACTCGAAAGCTCAAAAAAACATGAAAAAGTTTGGGGCGATGGCGGTGATTCTTACGGAATCGCTCAGTTCAAAAAAACCACATTTTACGAGCTTGCAGAAAAATCCGGATTTTATGGAGCAAACTGGAAAAACGAAATGGATCAAATAATATTATTGTCCTGGGCACTTAGAAACGGTTATGGTGATCACTGGTCATCATATGATAGAGCCAAAAAAAACATTGGAATGTAATGAATTTAACAAACGAAGAATTAAAAAAATTATATAACAAAAAACTAATAGAACTAAGACGCAACGAACTTGCAGAAACAAAAGAATTTATCGTTAAACATAACTTCACCTCCATCGGTACTATATTAAACAAATTAAAAACCCGTGGAGATGTAAAAAACCGAGGAGAACATTAAATGTCAACATTAATCGAAATTGAAAAGCAAACATGCAAATATGCAGAAATCAGATTACGTCTAAAGGAGGAAATGACTATGACAGAAGCCCGTATCAACACAATTAAAAATGAAACTCTGCCAAAAATAAAAAAAGTGTTAACTCAAATGGTAGAAGCAGAATCACAACTTAAATCTATGATGGAAGATTCAAAAGATTCATTTGACAAACCCCGTACATATATCTTCCATGGGATAAAGGTTGGGTTCCAAAAATTAAAAGGTAAAATTTTATGGGATGATGACGACACAGTAATAAAACTGATCCGCAAACACTTCCCTGACAAAGCTGACACCATGATCCGCACTTTAGAAGTCCCAAACAAACAAGTATTATCAGATTTACCCGTTCACGATCTAAAAAAAATAGGAGTAGTAGTAACTGAAACAAGTGATGAAATCATAATAAAATCAACAGACTCCGCCATCGACAAAATGATAAATGCATTAATGAAGGATTTAGAAAAAATCGAAGACGCCGCATAATAATAAATTTAATTGTCAACTCATAGCAGCTGGTGAAAGTTGACAATAAAAACCCTGTCATTCCCGCGCAGGCGGGAATCCAGTATTTAGGAGGAAAGTAAATGACTACTGCTCAATTAACTCAAAACGAAATTTACAAAATTAAAATATCCGTTGACATCGCTGATAAACTCAACAAACTACACCTACAA
Source organism: Candidatus Desantisiibacteriota bacterium (assembly GCA_016209155.1). Lineage (GTDB taxonomy): Bacteria > JACRDZ01 > JACRDZ01 > JACRDZ01 > JACRDZ01 > JACQWU01. The sequence continues at coordinate 8,076 of JACQWU010000287.1, forward strand.
TGCCTCAATGATGCGACCTTACTTATTAACCAAGTTTCAATTATTACAGGCGTAGCCTTAGAGCTTGAAAAAAAAGTATCCGTTGAAAAAACAACGGAAATTTTAAATCAATTTAATCAGGGTAAATTTACCCCAGCAGAAATAGCTATTAACTTTGATTTATCCCTATTAACAGTAGAAACAATAATCAATTATTTCACAAGAGGTACATATGCCAACTAACCAAAGCCATAATAGACTATTATCCGCCATCTTTGCCGAAGCCAAATCCGCCTGCATAGATTCCGATTTATTGCGTAATTCAATCGCTCCAGCAATAATCAAAAAACGCATGTCCGCCGCAACAAACAGAGACTTATTTATATTATTAACCCATCTTAAAACCAAAAATAATAAGCCCTGGAAAGAAAGCCTAAAACCTAAATTCGATTCCAGCCGCTCAGGATTAATCAAAGAACTGGAATCAGTCGCGGATGCGCGATGGGGAGAAGGTTTTGAAAAATCCTTAAACGCATTCATTAATAGTAATAACAAAGATAACATACTAAAACACTATAAATTTCTAAATATAAGCACCCTAAAAGCAATAAAAAACCGCATAAAAGAATTAAATAATAAATAATTTAATGTAGGGGCAGGTCTCGCGCCTGCCCTATTATAAGGAAGGAATCCCATGGAAATAATAGAAATGTCAGACAACAAAAACAACAGAACAAAATTTGAGGTTTTAGAACACTGGCTCCATCACAAACAATGCATCTCCTGTCAGGGCAGAGGCGTTGTTATAATAATGTCACCTAATAAAGTTGCTCTACAACCAAATATGTCCCGCACGCAAGAGCATTGTCCGGTATGTCATGGTACCGGCATAGTAAATTTGCAATCGATGAAGATTAACCATATCAATGAAAAAATAACCCCAAAAAACAATATCTTAAATTTAATAAAAAAAAATAAAAAAGAATAAACTACTATACATATATAGTAGTACGAAAGATACAAATGAAACACACTAAAAAATTATTAGAAAATTTGCCAGGGGATCTCAAAGATATAGCGAGTTTAATAGGTATCGAAAACACCTTTAAACTTGTCCATTTCCGTGGCGGCAGCTATCTAATAATTCCAAAATGTGAAGGACTCATAAAAGAAATCCGCAATAATAAAATAAGAGAACTATATGATCAAGGTCTCCGCGTAAGAGACCTCTCCTGTCGTTTTAATCTTACCGACAGAACCATTATTTCCATCCTAAAAGAAACAAGCCAAAATATTCCACTCCCATTATTAGAGTTAATGGAAAAAAAAGGAGATATCTAATGAATTGTGAATTTATAGAAGCAAGGGATTTACCAGATGCATGGTTTCAGGCAATAACAAGAATTCTGGATAAAGGTGTAATATATACAATTACCAGAGGTAGTTATGAAGGGCAGAAACGCAGTGAGCTTGATTATGTTACAGTACATATTAGATATCCCGGAACCCGGCCATTAATTCCGGAAATACCGGCTCATTTAGGGATTCCAGCTCCTGTATCAATGGATTATATTGATGATTATTTGCCGTATTTAATGACAGATATTAAAAAGGAAAACGAGCAAT
>JACQWU010000288.1 GCA_016209155.1 Candidatus Desantisiibacteriota bacterium
GGGCCTAAAGATGGAGGTAATGTCCTTGTTGTCTCGAATGTAGAACTAAGATTCCCTATTTATAAAAAATTTTATGGTGTTTTATTTTATGACGGCGGCCAGGCATATGATAAATGGGCTGAAGTAAATAGCACAACTTTTCGTTATAGCAGAGGTATTGGTTTACGTTACCATACTATTGTTGTGCCTTTTAGAATTGATTATGGCGAAAAAGTTAAACGTTTACCGGGTGAGTCACCGGGACAATTTTATATAAGCATAGGTCAGGCATTTTAAAATTTGAAACATCAAATTCCATTAGTATTGATAATTAAGCAATCAAAATTCTCATATTGAATTGTAGGGGCTTGATTTACCAAGCCTGTTAGCGGGTTCGATAAATCGAACCCCTATCAAAAATTTTAAAAATTTCTCTCCAGTTCACTATGGTTAAGTTTTGGCATTACCTTGAAAATTTAAGGGATGGAAATATGCTTGACATATACTAATTGTTTATGATATAAAAGCACATGGAAATTCATTGAAATATTTTAAAAGGAGAAAAATATGGTTGAAAATTTTAGGTTTTTAAAAATTGTTTTAAGTTTTATGGTTTTATCACTTTTATTATTTGCAATGGCTTGCGGCCCGGATTCAGGTTCTGATAGTAAAGATTCTACGAATATTACTAACAATAACAATAACAATAACAATAACAATACTACTATAAACTATACAAATGCAAATTTAGCTGGTACATGGAAATATACTGATTCAAAAGATGGCTCAACCTCAACTTATACTTTTAACAGCAATGGGACTTTTACTTCTGTTGAAACAAATAGCTATGGAACATTTGATCAAAACGGGACTTTTACAATAACCGCAGGAAATAAACTTACATTAACTACCAGTGAAACTTCTGGAACTTCCCCAAGAACTGACGGTATAACTACTACCGGAACAACTACTAGTACCAGCAGTGAAACTTACGATGTGGCAATACAAGGAAATAATATGGCTTTACCTGCATTAAAAGTAGTTAGTTTGGGTACTGACGGGCAGGGACCGATTGGGACATATTCTTTTGCTATGCAGTCAACAATGAATTATGGTGGAATTTCATATATGTTTTCAATAGTAGCTACAATTAGTATTAATGACAATAATACTTTCACTTCCTCAGTAACCTCAACCACTACAGATTCTTCCGGTACAACGACAGGAACATCTACTGAAAGTGGGACATGGTCAAATAATGGTAATGGAACTTTGACAGTTAGAACAACATATTCAAGTGACGATCCAGCAATAACGCCGGATAATCCTTCTGTAGAAAATAATATAATATTCAGCCATGTTAATAATAATTGGGTTGTTTCAGGGCGGGTTTTTGTAAAACAATAATAATATAAAATTTAAAAGGACGGGAATTTAAACCCCGTCCTTTTTTTTTGAAATACTATTTTAATTTGGTTATTTGTGAAATATAAAAAATGAGATAAATGCCGGAGTTATATAAAAATAATACCTGAATTTTGCTATTCAGATTCAGGTATTAATTTTTGTTATTGCTATTTAAAATAATATTAAATATAATAATAAATAATATCAAAAAGGAGATGAAAATGTTTGATAAAAGTAAAAATTTTTTATGGTTTTTTATATTGTTTTTTACATTTTTAGCGTTTGCATTAGCTTGTGGAGATACCGGCGGTGGAGGCAATAAAGCTCCAAGTGTAACTTTAACTCCTAATTCTTTTTCCGGGAAAGCGCCTTTAACAGTAAATTTCACGGCAAATGCATCTGATCCTGATGGTAGTATTGCAAAGTATGAATGGGATCTTGATGGAAATGGGACTTTTGAAAGTAATACCGCAATTAACACTGCACAGTATACTTATACTATAGCAAGTACATATAATGCGAGAGTTCAAGTTACGGATAATAATGGAGCAACAGCAATCGCTACAGTTATAATAAATGTATTAACTCAAAACAATACCGATGTTTCAGCGCAAATAACTGATGCCAGAAATTTATTAGGAAATCAAGATATAACCGGTGCTAATGCAAAATTTAAAGAAGCATATGATCTCAATCCAGCTAATTTGGATGCTAATTTTGGGCTTGCCATTACTGACATTATATTACTTGCTGATAATGATAAAGTTAAAAATATTATTGATAAACTTGGAAGTCAGGCTGATACGACTTTGTTTATGGTTTATAATTCATACAAAGTCCCAAATGTAAAAAAACTTGCCCGTATAAATATGAAAGAAAACACTAAAAATTTTAGAGCAAATGCTAAAGCTTTATTTGAAAAATTACCTAAAAATAAAATTTCTATATATAAACAGGCAAAATCAATAATGGCAAGAACCATACCTCAAAATGCTCCATCATTTTCTGAAATACAAGATATAATTGAAAATACAATTTTACCAGTGATTGAAAGCTCAATAACAAAATTAAATCTTATTGAAAATAAAAATTATACATTTACTGTGACACCTTCAATGACTGATAATACTGCCAGTAATGCAATAGTATTAGATGATGGGGAATTTTTTGCACTGGATGCATTGTTAAATGGTATAAAAGGTTTTTTATATATCCCTATAGCCTACAATGTTGATGTTGATTATAATTTGATTGAGGCAGATCCATTAAGCTGCTTAAATGGTTCTATTTGGGGTCTTCAAAGCAATATTGATCATGCAAAATTTTTGACTTTAAAAACAGATGGACAAACAAAAATGACTACTGCGGGTGATGCATTTAAAGAAGTTATTGCAAAAATAGAAGCAGCTTATCATTATGTTAAAAATAATGATTCTGATATTAATACAGATAATGGTATTAATCTTAATGGTTTGACTTCCGAAGAACATGAGACTATTCAAAAATGGATAGATGTAAGCAAAATGATATCACAGGGACTTGTCACATATCAGGAAACTATTGCAAACGGAATAAGAACAAGTACCTTGACAAATGGTACTGATACAATTCAATTGGATCAAAAAGGAACCACTGATACGGACACTTTTAGTATACGAGTTGATATTACTAAATTCTTTTCAAATCCTTTAGACAGAACTAATTTACCAACTCTTGTGTATGATTTACCACCGGATCAAACACTTTCTAATCAATACAATGAACCAATAAATAAATTTGTGGGGCCGTATGAAGATGATGTAATAAGATGCGAAATTCAAAATACAAGTAGTATTCCTGAAAAAACTAAAACTTTGAACGGAGTATTACCTGACGGGATTCCGGATTTTGATGGATTACTAATTTTTAATAAAGCTATTGCACTGGATAAAGATGCATGGTCGGATAGTAATTGGAATGCGCTTGCTGCAGATGGAACAAATTTTTATATTGCACAGACTTCAGGGTATTATTCTACTAATATTATTGAAATAAATTCTGAAACAGGAGCAATATTAAATACTCATACAATACAAAATTTAAGTGAAATACGTGGTTTAACTTTTGCAGGTAATGACCTCTGGGCATTAAAAAATGATGGAATTTCTAAAATAGACCTTACATCAAATATAATAACAACTACAATTTCCGTAGCAAATAATTATAATTTTTTTTATGGTTTAAGAGGATTGACATATGCAAATCAAAATTTTTACTTAGGACTTGAAATTTGGTATCAATCAAATGAAGATGATTTAAGAGGGATAGTCAAATTCCCATCAAATTCAACCAGTATTCCAACAACGTTTTGGAATAATACTAATAATTTAAGTAAATGGACTATTGATGAACTGGCTCATGATGGAAATTATCTCTGGGTATCAGGTTCCGGAAATACTTTGAAAATTGATGCAAATAGTGCAACTGTAAAATCATATATAAACCAAAATATAGGCTTATGTCTAAATGGTAAACTATATTCAAGAAGATATGATAGAATATTGGTATTTACCGAACCATAATTTAAGGTGAATCAATATGCAGGACAGGCATCTCACCTGTCCTGAATGAACCTTGAATCTCTGTGGACTTCAACCCTCCATGATTTGTCATGGGAGATTGTAAGCACACCAAATGATTTAGATTCCCCTTACAGTTTCGAGTTTTGCTAAAATGCTTGGGGTGTCACGCCAAACAGCAAATGAGTTGGTTCGAGAAAGAAGGGCAGTTACTCCTGATAGAGATAAACTAATTAAAAATACCATATAACTTCTATTGTTTGAACATTCCCTCCCGGATCATTTTTAATTTTTTTAAAAAAATCATTTCCGCTGAATTTTTTTATGCCGGATTTATTTGTTTCAGAAGATTTAATCTCAAGAGGAAGTAATTGACTTATTCCATAATTAATTTCAATCAGTCCTATGTTATAAGTAAATCCTGAAGAAATTCCTAAAAAATTTGCTTTTGTATATGAAAAAGGTATATCTGTTTTATTGATTTTACCTAAACTAATAAAAGGAAACGGTTCCCAATATTCAAGATTACCATCCGGTCCTGTTAAAATATACTGTATTCCACCCCGATATATTAAATTTTGTATAAGTTTATTTTCAATACCAATATGATATTGTGTTGTTTTAAATAAATAATTTCCTTTATAAAGTTCTTTGTCAGCTAAAAATTTTTCCCAGAGATTAAGAAAATTTGTATTTTTGATTTCGCCGCTTGCATTCAAATTAAATTCTGAAGTTTTTACACCTGTAAAAATTTTTTTTATTCCGCTGGAAAAGCATAATATAAAACTTTGCTTAATAAATATTGTATTACTGTTAAAAGTTCCGTCGTTTTTTTCATCGATATAAATATCCTCATCATAGTCTAATTCTCTTCTTAAAAAGCTGTAAGTAGCTTTTACTTTTTGTAAAGGGAATATAGAAAAAGTCATTTCTTCATTTGCTCTATTTTGAGTTTCAGATGCAATATCCAGCAAAAAATTATCAGATATATTTAAATTAAAGCTTAATTTTTTTACTTTTTCATTTGGAGCAAAACTGAATTTGGCAATAGAACTGTCTTTATATAGGATACTATCTATATCCATACTGCGTGAAAAAGATTTATATCCAAATTTTATATTTTGAATGGGAGATAAAGAAAATCCATAAAAATTGCCGGAATTATCCTGCCCGATATTAAAATTGAAGTTTCTAAATACCATGGAATTAAAAGAAAAACTTTTTTCATCAAAATTTTGAGTGATTTTTAAACCATCTAAACTTAAAAAATTATAATTTGAGTGAAAATTTTTAAATTTAAAATATAAAGTATTTTGATTAAATCCTAATAATTTAAAATTATAAAGACAGGACAATTCTTTAGTAAAAGAACGTAATTTTGTATCATTTTCATTTAATATACTTTCACGGTTATAATTAATTAATAAAAAATTTTTATATTTAAATAAATCCAAATCATTTATTTTATTGGGTAAGTTTGAAACAGATTCTAATGAACCTAATCCTTCTGATCTAACATCATCGCAAATGTATAAACTCATTGGTTTGAAAGATAATATTTCCGAAAATATAATTTTGGGAAGTAAAAGAAAGAACATTAAAAAAAATAATTTAGACTTCACGATATCCTCTATAATATATTCTATCCTGAATTTTAAAGAATTCAGCATTATTGTATCTATAATAAAACCAATAATCAATAAATTCCTTTTCCGACTTCAAATATTCATCTGTTTACAAAATATATTTAGTTTTTGTATATAAAATAATTTATATGATATAATAGCAGAAATTCAGGAAATATTAAAAAGGAGAAATTCTATGTTTGAGAATTTTAGGTTTTTTAAAATTGTTTTAATTTTGATAGCTTCATTACTATTATTATCAATAATAAGCTGCAGTTCGGGTGCAGATAAAGATATTACAAATAATAATATCGGTTCTCTAATTTATACAAATGCAGATTTAACCGGTACATGGATGATCCTTTATAATGTTGACAGCTCAACAAAAACTATTACTTTTAACAGTAATGGCACTTATACTTCTATTGAATCAGGCGGTAATGGAACTAATAATGAAAGTGGAACATTTAAAATAACCAATGGAAATATTCTGACATTAGTTCATGGCAATGATGCAGTCAAATCCAATGTAACGCAATCAGCCAGTATTGCAATAAAAGGAAATGATTTAGCTTTTCCGGCATTAAAAGTAATAAATATAGGTACTGATGGGCAGGGACCTATTGGTGAATATGAGATATCTATGGAATCAGTATCAAATGATATTAAAGTTTCGTATAGTAATTCAACTAAGTCTATAATTAAAATTAATGGAGATAATACTTACAGCTTTAGTGGAACCAGTGTTTATACCAATTCTCAAGGGACCACCAAAAAAAGATTTATTGAAAGCGGTACATGGCTTAAAAATACCAGCGGAGCTTTAATAATTAAAACAACTTTTATAAGCGACGACCCTACTGTAACTTTAAGCAATCCCAATACTAAAGTCGTAACTTTTTATCATCTTAATGATAATTGGGCTTTTATAGGTGATGTTTTTAAGAAGCAGTAATAGAAATATATTAAAAAAAAAGGGCGGGAATTTTATCCCGCCTTTTTTTTTGTTCCTTATAGATCCTTCATTTATTTACGTTTTTGTTCTTCTTCGTTTAGTTTATCAAATGCTTTTTCGGCATTTGCTTTGATATGATCTCTTACTGCCTGGCTCAATTGATTGACTTTATCGCTCATATTTACAAGGTCATCAAGATTTAGTTCGGCAAGGGAATACATTGTTTCATTTTTACCTTCCCATCGGTCAATTATTTTAACCCCTGACATCATGTTGGACGAAAATGTTTTGGAAGTATTTTCAACATATTGCTCACCTTTAGATTTTTCTTCTTCAGTTGCTGTAGCAGAGCTCATATAGTCACGCATAAGCGAAGTAGACATAACCGATAACTGTTTTGAAATTTCTGCAATAGCTCTGTTATCAGCTGTTGTTCTTCTTAATGCTTCGGAAGAAATACCTTCGGCAATTCCTACTCCATAAAAAGTTTTTTTTTTTTTTTTTTTAAATGCACCACTGCCCTGCATTACCCAGTCAGGCTTGGAAGGTGCGCTTGCACAACTTGTAAAAAAAACTCCTGCGAAAATTATTAGAACAAAAAAACTTATTTTTTTTGTCATATTTTCACCTCCCTTCACAAAAAATAAATTAAAACTTAACCACAGAGTACTCAGAGAAAAACTTAAAATTAATGATATGAAAAAAAATTGTTAGATAGTTCATTATGTCTAAAATTAATCACTTTCAGTTTTTACTTCCAAAAATATATGCTGTGATCCAGTCTCCAAGTGCGTCTGCCAGTGACTTACCTGCGGACGAAATAGCTTTAGCTTGAGCTGTTTTTTCAATTGTGTGTGATTCCTGTCCGCCTTTGGATATTGCTGCTAAAACTGTACCTTCAGGTTTTCCTTCAATTATTTCAATAGATCCGGTCCAGTTAAAAAATTTCCATTGAGGATCTCCGCGGTCAACAGATTGCAGTTCAAGACTGCTTTTTATAATTATAACATTGACATCAGCCTCTATTTTATCCGGCATTTCATTTTCAATACGAAATCCCATTTTTGTTATTTTTTCTTTTATCATTTCTCTCAAGTTTTTATTTCCGGTTTCTTCATTTTTCATCACAATAAAAACAATTTTTTTAAGTAAATTATCTCTTTTACTTAATATTTCAGCACGTGTCGTACCCGTATTTAGATCCTGAACTGACACAGGATCGACTATATTTTTTTGTGTAATAAGAGCGGATTTTGCGTCCAATGCATTAATAGCCATGGTTAAAGCTTTAATTTTTTCTATTGATGAAGAAACAGCTTCAACTGCTTTTAACTGAGCGGCAATTGTTTCTTCTTCATCAGAAATTTTATTTGCCAGAGAAACCCGTGTTTTTACTTTATCGAGCACTGCAAGAGCGTAGTGAGTTTTTGTTTTTTCATCAAACCATGTTTCAGGAATGGTTACACCTTCAAGAATAGTTTCCGTAAAACTTTTTGTTTCCTGTTCGTTTTTTATTTCACCAGATATATCAATCCCTGCTTTTTTTGATTTTGTGGATTTTTCTGATTCAAAAGAAGTTGCTGATTGAGATATTTGAACCCTGAAAATTTTTGAGATTTCCCAGAGGAACATTTAAATATTAATGAGTTAGAAAATTTTTCTCTGTGGACTCAAATTATTATTTTTTTTCTTTTGAGAACACTGAGAAATTATTAGTTTTTCTCTGTGATCTCTGTGGTTCATTTTTGTCACCTTAGTATACTACTATTGCGCTGTTCTTGTAATAATAAAAGTCTTTTTCCCCGATTTAATATTTATGTTATCAATGTTTCTAACATTAAGAACTGACCCTGTTTTATTAAAATATTTTATTTTAATTGTATGTATCCCTTCGGATAGCGGTATGCGATGTATATAAATTTTATCAGGAAGGGATCTCCATGACCTTGTATCAGCATGTTCCATTACAGTAGAAACAGTATTTAACGCTGCTTTGGTGATAAATGTAACCAGGTCTCTTTCTGCACCTTTTCTTTGGTTTTCACTTATTTTTTGAACGATTTTTTTTGAAAGAGCGTATTTTATTGCAGCACGTGCAATGGCTTTTGCTCTTATACGGTTTATTCGATCCTGAAGACCTGTTACTGCTATTGTCCCTATATCCTGAACTAATACTCCGCTTTCCGATTCAATATTTGAATTATCAATAATGATTTTTGAACCTGTGATATTATATTCAACCGGAGTATATTTTGGAAATGCTATTCGTATTTGTTCATCAGCCATAATTGATCGTGCTATTGCGCTTGCCTGCTCAACCTGCTTGGTATCTTCACCTTTGGTTGTAACATTTCCAACGTAAGCCCACCCTTTCCCAAAACTTATTTCAAAAAAATCATCAACTTTCTCAGGTGAAATACCGTTATAATTAATAACAACTAATTCCCCTTTAGAAGTTTTTTCAAGCTCAAAATCTTTTCGGGATACTTTCCATTTTTTTTCGACTTCTGAGATTTCATCATCAAAACCAAGCAGATTTGCGGTGTGAATAATATCTCCGATTAAATTTTTTGATGGAGGAATAAAATATACTTTTTGATAAGATTCATAAGTCTCAAGGGCTTTCCTATAAGAAATAAAAGCGTCATTTATTTCCCCCTGATTTTCATATAGCATTCCCATTAAATAACGCACAAAAGCATCTTCCTTGTAAACATTTTTATATCCATAGTTGGTCTCCAGAGTTGTAAGAAAATGGTCTACCTGCCTTGCTTCAACAAGAGCTTCCTGTTCCTTTCCAAGAGAAATATAATTTAATGCCGAAAAAATATGTATAAGCGCACGTTCAAAATCTTCTCCGTAATAAGGAGTCATGGTATCATTGATTAAAAAAGTTGAAGCTTCTGTTGTAATACTTTTTGTGAAATAATTCTCCGCAGTTGTTTTTGCTTTTTCAAATTCAAAATTACTTTCTGTATAATTTCCGCTTAAATGTAATAACATCCCCCGATCAAGATGATAAAGCAGAGTATTTTTATCACCGTATTCTTTATCTTTATTAACAAGAGGTAGAGATGCTGCTTCACTGTAGCGGCCGTCAGCAACTAATTTATTCATTCTTTTATAATATACTGACGGAGCAGCGCAAGAAAAAATACTTAATCCCAGTAAAATAGAACATAATAAGTATCGTAAATAATACATGTTTTCCCTTTTACATTTTTGTGCGTGAACGTTCGACTACCTTTTTAATTTTTTTCTGTCCTATCCATACTTTTTCATTTGTAGTCATATCAATCATTTCCAGCTCTATCTGATAAAATTTAAGTTGTGTTTTTCCGGCTTCATCCATTATTGTGTTTATCTGGCCTTTTAACATAAAATCTGCGCCTGATTCCTGCCCTGAACTTTTAGCTGTTGTACTGCTTGCATTTTTAGCCTGTTCCAGTCTTTCTTCTCTGATTTCGTCTCTTTGTTCACGTGAAGCCACAAATCGTACCTGTCCGGAATTTGTTAATTCTCTTTCAAGATCCTTTACGAATGTTTCAGTATTAATGTGTTCATGGCTTTTATTTAAAACTTTTCCTACTATAACGCGTGGTTTTGTATTGTTTTTTGAAACAAATTCTCCCACCCATGGCCGTGCTATTGAATCAGTCACCATTTCTTTGGATACAAGCTGTGAATCAGTATCATTCCAGTTACCGCTTAAATCAATCTGTTCATCTGATGAAGTTCGTGTAACCTTTGGCCCTGCAGCGCACGAAGCAAAAATCATAGTAAATAAAAATAAAAATCCAACTATAAATATTAATTTAAATTTATTCATACCTTTTCCTCCGGATTAGTTATTGATTGGTTTATTTTTTATTGAAGCAGATATTTTTCTGATCACCTCTTTTCAATAATATATATAATTAAATATAAAATATTAAAATAAGCTTTCCCAAAGTAATGCAGCAAAGAAAAGAATCTGCAAATAATATTTCACCTTTAAACATTCGTATGGATTTATCAACATGTTCCGGTTTAAACACACTTTTTATATCTTCGCCTTTTGCCACACGCATAAATTCTTCATCTGTTGGATCAATTATGGCACCGGACAAACCTGCATCTCTCAGCATTGTCCAGTAAATGGAAGTTAAAAGTGGTTTCATGAACGCAGGGCACATACTGACAATATTACTTAGCCCCAGCACTGTTTTCATAGGCGGTTCATTCAATGAACCTAAAATAGTGATAGCTTCAATGACTTTCATTGCCTGATCCTGATTCCCTTTAACTGTCATTGCTAAAGGATCAAATAATATTTTTTCCGGAGATACTCCCAGTTCCGCGGCTTTGGTCATTATATCTACAGCAATTGAGGCTCTGGCATTTGCATCTGCCGGTAATCCGCTGCCTGCTAAAGTAAGACCAATAATATAACAGTTATGTTTTGCCGCAAGAGGCATAAAATTATTTAGTCTCTCTTCTTCTCCTGAACAGGAATTAATAAGAGGTAATCCCCAGTCATTTTTATGAGCTGAAAGTCCGATATCCATTGCCTGAACATTTGTTGAATCAAGGCAAAGAGGGACTTTACAAACTTCCTGTACAGTTTCAACTATCCATGGAAGAACTTCAATGTCATCAGAGCATGGACCTACATTCATATCCAGCATATTTGCTCCATTTTCTATTTGTTTTACCGCCACTTCCTGTATAGGCCCTTTTTCTCTATTTTTCATGGCTTTACCAAGTTTTACTGTTCGTACATTTACACGTTCTCCAATTAATATCGGGTTTAAATTACTCAAATCCATAAATTTCCTCCTTAAGTTATTATTTACTATTGGCTAAAAAATAGATTTAAACTGGTGAAAATATACACAAAAACGAGATAAAAGTCAACCCATTATTTAGCAGAAAGTGCCATTAATACACTTGACATTACGTAAATGAAAATTTACAATAAAGCAATAATATTTTAAATATAGTCAAATTGGAGGAATATTAAATAAAAAGCCGGAGGTTGTTGGTATGAAATTGAAAGTTATTTTTTTAATGTTTTTTGTAATTATTTTAAGCTCAATAGTTATTGCAGGCTCACTTGATAATTGGCACTGGAGAAATCCAGTTCCGCAAGGTAATAAACTTTTTGGAGTAACATATGGTAATAACACTTTTATTACGGTTGGAGAATGGGGAGCATTATTGACATCATCAGATGGAATCACATGGACAGAGAGAATTTCCGGAACTTCTGATCCTCTTACTGGAGTAACATACGGCAATAATACATTTGTGGCGGTGGGTGGGAAATGGTGGGAATGGGATAGTAAGGGAATAATATTGACATCTTCAGATGGAATCACATGGATAGAGAGACTATCCGGAACTATCAATGCTCTTAGTAAGGTAACATTCAGTAATAACAAATTTATTGCGGTAGGATATGGCGGGACAATTTTAACATCCTCTAATGGAATCACATGGACAGAGAGAACCTCAGGAACTCCTTATCCGCTTGGTGAAATAATATATGGCAATAACACTTTTACAGCGATAGGAGAAGGCGGGACAATTTTAACATCATCAGATGGAGTCATTTGGACAATCAGATTCTCTGATGATATTACTATTTGTATTGATATAACATATGGCAATAACACTTTTGTAGTGGTGGGGGTGGAACGGCATGTGGGGGATG
>JACQWU010000289.1 GCA_016209155.1 Candidatus Desantisiibacteriota bacterium
CATCCCTACTTTTATTTTTTTTTTTTGTAAATTTACAGGTAAAGATGTATCCATTCCGTTTATAATCATTTTCCCGGTTGAAGGAAGAAGGAGAGCATTAAATAATTTTCCGAGGCTGGTTTTGCCCGAACCATTTGCCCCAATAATTGCAGTAAATTCACCTTTTTTAATATTAAATGAAATATTATTCAACGCTGTTATGTAAGTATTATTATTTTTGTAAATAAAATTTATATTGTCGGCTTGAATTATCATATTATTTCTTTTAAAGCAGAACTTTTAGTTTTTCGATAAATTTTTGATTCATTGGATGGGTACCAATCGTTACTCGCAGCCATTCCGGAAGGTTATACATTCCCATTGGGCGGACGATTATTCCTTCTTGTAAAAGAGAGTTAAAGATATAAGCGGCTTTAGCTCCAAAATTAATAAGAATAAAATTGGTTTCGCTAGGAAGATATTTTATATTAATTTTGTCTATCTTACTATAAAGATACTTTTTTTCTTTATTAATTAATTTTATAGTTTTTGCAACATATTTATCATCATCAAGCGCAGAGAGTGCACCTAATTCGGCAAGGGAATTAACATTAAAAGGACATCTTACCTTGTTCATATATTCTGCAATTTTTTTAGTAGTCAAAGCATAACCTATACGAAGACCTGCCAGTCCATAAATTTTAGAAAATGTTCTTAAAACAATAACTTTTTTGTTATTATTTAAATATTGCAAGCTGTCTGGAAATTTATTTTTATCTGTAAACTCATAATATGCTTCATCAAGTACAACAACTACATTATCAGATATTTTGTTTATAAAATCATCCATTTCATTTTTGTAAACAGCTGTGCCGGTCGGATTATTAGGATTTGCTATAAATATAATTTTTGTTTTTTCATTAACATGATCAAGCATGGCTTTTAGATCATATATATGTTCCTTCATGTTCACAAATACATTTTTCCCGTCCATAATATTTACAATCATAGGATAACGTATAAAACCTTCGGGAGAAATAATTGCTTCATCTCCCGGATTTATAAAAGTAAGGCCTATGATTTGAAGAAGTTCATCAGAACCATTCCCAAGTACTATCTGGTCGGGATTTATTTTTAATCTTTCACTTAAAGCATTGCGCAAATAGTAACAGCTGCCGTCCGGATAATAATTCAAATTCTTTAAATGTTTCTTTATTACTAAAAGTGCTCTAGGAGAAGGACCAAGCAAATTTTCATTTGATGCGAGTTTATAAGAACCGGCTATCCCCAATTCACGTTCAACTTCTTTGACCGGTTTACCCGGACGATAAGGTTCAATATTTAAAATGTTTTTTCTGTACATTTATTCTTTCCATTAAATATCATTTTTTTCTGCTATAGCTTATATCTTCTGGATATGAGCCTAAAACTTTTAAAAATACACATTCCTTTTTAAGTTCTTTCAGAGCTTTTTGTATCTTTTTGCTGTTAATATGTCCGTTAAAATCAACAAAGAAAATATATTCCCAGACCTTTTTGCGGGAAGGTCTTGATTCTATTTTTGTTAGGTTGATTTTATATTTTTCAAATGGTTTAAGTGAATTGTATAAAGCACCGACTTTGTCTTTTACGGAAAACATAATTGATGTTTTATCATATTTCGATTTTTGATTAATCCTTTTCCCTATTACCAGAAATCTTGTAAAATTATCCGCATTATCTTCAATTCTTTCAGCAAGTATTTTCAATGAATAAATTTCAGCTGCCAGACTGCTTGCAATTGCAGCTGTCCCTTTTTCTCTGCTTGCCATAATTGCGGCTTCAGCCGTGCTTAGTACCTCAATAAGTTTAATATTGGGAAGATGTGTTTCCAGCCAATTGCGGCATTGGGCCAGCGGCTGAGGATGAGAATAAACTTTTTTGATTTCAGATATTTTTGAATTTGAAAGCAGATAATGTGAAATTTCTAAAAAAATTTCAGCATAAATTTTTAAATTAGAATCAATAAACATATCATCGGTATAAGTTTTAAAATTAGAATCAATGAACATATCAAAGGTATAATTCACAACTCCCTCAGTGGAATTTTCTATAGGTACAACACCATAATCAACACGATCATGTTCAACTTCCATAAATACATCTTTGATACTTTTAACAGGGATATATGCAGCTGAACTTCCAAATTGTTTAATAGATGCCATATGTGTAAAAGTTGCTTTTGGCCCAAAATAAGCTATTTTTAGCGGATGCTGGCAAAATCGTGCAGCAGCCATAATTTCCCTGTAAATACTTTTAAGCGATGAATCAGGGAATGCTCCTTTATTCTGCTTCTCAATTCTTTCTAATATTGCCTGCTCTCTTGAAGGCACATAAAAATCAAGCGATTTTTCATGTTTAACTTTTCCAATACAAAGAGCCAGATCCAGTCTTTTATTTAAAAGCTCTATTATTTTATCGTCAAGTTCATCAACTTTTTCACGCAATTCATCAAGTTCCATATTTTCATCCATGTTTAAATTATTCATCATTTGTAAGAGTACTGATAAAACCGGTATTGAATTTACCGCCTTGAAAAGAAGCATTAGATAATATTTTTTTATGAAATGGGATTGTAGTTTTTATTCCTTCAATTATATATTCATCCAGAGCTCTTTCCATTCGTTTTATTGCTTCGAGCCGTGTATTTTCTTTCACTATCAATTTACCAATCATTGAATCATAATATGGAGGAATAATATATCCCTGATAAGCATGACTGTCTACTCTTACCCCCGGTCCCCCAGGTGCGGAATACGTTGTAATTTGACCTGGACTCGGCATAAAATTATTATCAGGATCCTCAGCGTTTATTCTGCATTCAATAGAATGCCCGCTAAATTTAATATCTTCTTGTTTGAAAGACAGCTTTTTATCTGCTGCAATTAAAATTTGCTGTTTGATAATATCAACTCCTGCGACAATTTCAGTGACAGGATGTTCAACCTGTATTCTTGTATTCATTTCTATAAAATAAAAATTAAAATATTTATCCATTAAAAATTCAACAGTTCCTGCAGAAACATAATTTACCGTTCGGGCAACATTAAGTCCGGCTGCACAAATTTTTTCTCTTACATCCGGTGGAAGTCCCGGAGCCGGAGATTCCTCTAAAAGTTTTTGATGACGTCTCTGTATGGAACAATCTCTTTCCCCAAGATGAATAACATTCCCAAATTTATCGGCTAAAATCTGCACTTCAATGTGTCTCGGCTCTTCAATATATTTCTCTATATAAACTTCATCGGAACCAAATGCAGCATTTGCCTCGGCTTTTGTGGACATAAGAGCATTAGTAAGGCTGATTTCAGTATGAGCAATACGCATGCCTTTTCCGCCTCCGCCCGCAGCTGCCTTGATTATAACCGGATATCCTATTTTATTTGCTATTTCAAGAGCCTGTTCCTCAGTTTTAATATCACCTTCACTTCCGGGAATTACAGGTACCCCGGCTCCCATCATAACTTTACGTGCCATTGATTTATTACCGGCTTTGCGGATCGTATCGGACGACGGACCGATAAATTTTATTTTGCATGATTCACATATTTCAGAAAAGTGAGCATTTTCAGCAAGAAAACCATAACCGGGATGAATTGCTTCCGCATCTGTTATTTCAGCAGCGCTTATAATACTTGGTACATGGAGATAACTTTTACCTGCCTCCCCGGGACCGATGCATACATCTTCATCAGCATAACGTACATGTAAAGAATCCCTATCCGCTTCTGAATATACAGCAACTGTTTTTATACCCAGTTCTTTGCATGCTCTAATTATTCTCAGCGCTATTTCACCACGATTTGCAATTAAAATTTTTTTAAACATTACTCCTCCCTGATTTAAACCTTTTTTCGTATTAATTTGTACCGGGGATAACTCCAAATAAAAATTGTCCGTATTCAACAGGTTGCCCATTCTCAATATATATATTTAATATTTCACCGTCAATATCTGAAGTAATTTCTTTAATTACTTTCATTGCTTCAATAATATATAATATCTGCCCTTTTTTTATTTTTGAACCTTTTTCAATAAAAGTTTTTCCTGTTCCCACCGGACCTCTGTAAAATGTACCGACCATCGGAGATTTTATTATGACAGGATTTTTTAATTCAGACGTAGATTGATTAACTTGCCTGGATTCAACAGGAGATTTATTCACAACAAATTCTTCTGTATTTTTTATAGATATACCTCTGTTGCTCGATGCTCTTGTTAATGATATTTTACGAGATGAATTTTCCCATTTAAATTCATAAATATCAGTATTTTTTAAAATATCAATAATTTCATCAATTTCTTTCACTTTTAAATCATCCTTTCATATTTTATAATACCTGAATCTTGCACTTCAGATTCAGGTAAAAATTATTTTTTTTGCCGCATCAAGTGCCATAAAATAACTTTCTTCTCCAAAACCTGAAATTACTCCTAAAGCAATATCTGAAATCATAGATTTGTGCCTAAAAGATTCTCTGCTGTAAATATTTGATAAATGGACTTCAATAACAGGAATTTTTACTGCTAAAAGTGCATCTCTGACTGCAATGCTGGTATGAGTATATGCCGCAGGATTAATAACAATCAAATCTGCCCATGTTCTTTTTTTATGAATAATCTCAACAATTTCACCTTCATAATTAGTTTGATATATTTCAAGTACTATATTATTTTTCTCGGCAATATCTGACATTTTCTTGTTTATACTTTCAAGACTTGTTTTACCGTAAAATTCAGGTTCTCTTTCACCTAATAAATTTAAATTAGGTCCGTGTATAACTAAAATTTTTTTTCTCATAATTCAGCTCCGTAAAAACCTTTTTATATATTAAAAAAGGCACCTAATCTGTGCCTTTAAA
>JACQWU010000290.1 GCA_016209155.1 Candidatus Desantisiibacteriota bacterium
AAGCTTATGACTCATGGATAAAACCTCTGGGATTATTATATATCGGAGGGATTCTGGAAAATAGCGGTTATAATATTTATCTTTTAGATTGTCTTGACCGCAATGATGAATCTTTACCTCCGGCATCTCAAAAAAGCAATAGCTCAGGATGCGGACAATACGATAGAGAAGAAATTCCAAAACCGGAAATACTTAAATTCATTCCACGCAAATATAAAAGATACGGGATAAAAGAAGATAGATTTATAGAGCATATTAGTAATATTCCGAAACCCGATGTTATTTTAATTACTTCCTATATGACTTACTGGTATCCGGGAGTATTCCATGCCATAAGCATTCTTAAAAAACAATTTCCCCTGACACCCGTTATCCTCGGAGGGATTTATGCATCCTTGTGTTTCACACATGCTTGTTTATATTCCGGTGCTGATTATGTACTTCCCGGAGCTTTTAATCAAGACACTTTAAATCTGATAAATGAATTAACAGGGAATAATCATTTATTGCCGTTTTTAAATATTTTTTCTTATAAACCCGTATATCATCTTTATAACAAATTAAATTCCATATCAATTCTTACTTCCCTGGGATGTCCATATAAATGCACATATTGCGCAAGCAAATTTCTTCAGAGTGAATATTACGCCAGGAATATAAACGAAGTTATTGCTGAAATAGAATTTTATTATTTCAAGCATGGAATTTCACATATAGCTTTTTATGACGATGCATTACTATTTAATTACCCGGATCATATTGAAATTCTAATGGATCAATTAATCTCGAAAAATTTAAATATTAATTTTTATACTCCCAATGGTCTGCATGCACGCTTTATAAATACTAATATAGCTCTAAAAATGAAAAAATCCGGTTTTAAAAATTTAAGAATAAGCCTCGAAACTGCAGATCCATTGATACAGATTAATACCGGCGGAAAAATATCCAATATCGAATTTCAGTCTGCTATGAATTCCTTACTCAAAGCAGGATTCCAGAATGCTGAAATAGGCATATATATAATGGCAGGGCTCCCGGGACAAAATTATGAAAATATAATTAAAACAATGGAATTTGTAAATCAAAAAAAAGTGAAAATTAAAATGATAAATTTTTCTCCCATACCAAATAGTATTGAATGGACACACTTAGATCCTGATTTACAAAAAAAATTAAATAATGAACCCCTTCTGCAAAATGATATTGCTTATCTTTTTTTATCACAAGACATTAATTGGGAAAAAAATGAAAATTTAAAAATTATGGCAAGAAAACTTAACGAAGATACTCATAAGCTTTAGCCCTCTTCATTCTTGTAATAACCCATTAATAACATTTTTTAATTCGTTTTCATCCAGACCTATTTTCCGGTAAACAACCTTGCCTTTTTTATCGAGAATCACATTTTGCGGCAGTCCTTCGGACTCATTAAACAAGAAAGGCATATCACTATCAGCAAACACAATATCAAATCCCAATACTCCATTTTCAAATAAAAAATTTCTTATTATTTCAGATTCCCTGGTTGAATGTATTGCCAGAATAACAAATTTTTTATCTTTATTTTTTTCATAAAAAGATTTTAAAAAATCTATCTCTGCCTTGCTTACAAAATTTCTTGCATTCCATAGTATCATTAAAACAACATTACCAAGTAAAGAATCAACACTAAAACTTTTACCCGTAAAAGAAGACAGCGGATAATTAGGACAGCGTTTTTCTTTAGCACGAATTATTTCTTCCTCCTTTATATTTGCCCAATTTTTATCCTCTTCTCTTACTGCAGAATCCTTTAAATTTTTCACCCATAAAATAGCCTTATCGAATAATAAATCATGAAAATATAAATTCGCCGCATTTTTTATCGCAAAAATATTGGTTGGTGATATATTAACTGCCTGCTCATAACAATAAATCGCCATCTGGTGATTTTTTTCTTCCGCATCAGAACCTAAATAATTATAACTTGCTGAAAGGTATCTTTGCGTTTCTTCATTTTTCGGCAGATTTTCCATACTTTTTATTGCTTCAATCCATTCCCCTTTATTCCAGTAGAGTTTTCCCTGCTCAAATGCTTTTTCTACTACAAATTTATAATTTTCCTCGCAAACATTACTTGTTTTTTTACATATATTCCAATATAATGCGGATTTTCCCATGTCACCTTCTTTTTCATATTTTTGAGTAATGGATAAAATAACAGATTCCAATTCCGGAATATTTTTTATATTGACCCCGAAACTCATTGCTTTTCTATAAGCATAGAATGCATCTTCTGTTGTATTACTATTCTGCAGCCAATCTTTTGCCAGATTCAGCCATTCTAAACCGGTTAATTTTCTATTTCTGATTATGCTTCCGGCTTTAAAAGCTTCCTTCTTATTTTTTATAAGCCCGATAGAATCTTTTTTTTCAGATGCTTCAATAATTTCAATTTCTCCGATAGATTCATTTTTTTCATTGAAAACTGTGAAAATTTGTTTTGATTTTATTCCTGAATATTTCCTGATATCAAAAAAACATACTTCTTCTTCAACCAGAGTAATAATACCTTCAATATCTTTTTCCTCACGATTCCTATAAGATATGTTTTCTTTGTCTTCTATTAATCCGGTGAATAAAACCCTATCGCCGGGAAGTAAGGGATCATCAAATTTCGGGCTAATTATAAAATACCCCTGGGAAGTATAATTATCCAGATGATTTATGCATATTCTTGCATCAGGCTTTTTAGAATTTTGATGGTAGATATCATAAATTAATCCCAAATTAACGCCATGCTTTGCACCCAGATCTATAGTTATTTCTTTTTCCGCAGCTTTTACTACACGTGCCATATTATAAAAATAAAAAGGACTGCACCAATTTTCTATACTGGGGATAAATACCGAGGAATCATATTTCACTATCTCTGCAAAAGATTTACAGATTAAGAAAAAAAATATTAATAGAATATAAATTACTTTTTCTACCATATATTTATACATTTAAATTTGCCTTTCATCTTTTGAATGAATTTTGCTTTAGCTTAATATATTTATATATATATCTAATCATTCAAAATTATATTTAACAAATCCTCCATTTCTTTCTCCTCAAATCGGGGTAGTTTATACGGTCTTAATTTTCCCCGTTTATCCAGCACAACTATTTGAGGAATTTTGACACTGGGGAAAACAAAATCCAACCTATCAGGAGAAAAAACAATATCAAAATTTATAGTTAAA
>JACQWU010000283.1 GCA_016209155.1 Candidatus Desantisiibacteriota bacterium
AATAAATTATTATAATTATTATAAATAAAAATACTCTGTGGTTAAAAAATTTGTTGTAGTGATAGGAGTTAAAAATGTTGCGATTTTTTTTAAAAAAAATTACAATAATATATAAACATAAATATACGATAGTATGTTTTTTTTTAATATCAGTTTTTTATTTTTTTATTCAAGGCAAATCCGTTTCCGGACATGCAATTTCAAATGAGGCAAGATATATAAAACAGGATGAAACATGGAATGGGACTATAAGTATTTTAGATGATACTGTAATTGAAGAGAACGCAACACTTAATATAAATGCGGGGACTAAAATAATATTTTATATAAGCTCTCCTCTTAATCCGCCGCGTATTATTGTTAAAGGTAAATTACTGGTAAATGGTAAAAAAGAGGAAAAAGTATTATTTACTTCTTCACAGGAAGCTATTTTAAATCCGGTTGAAGAAGAAGAAAAAAACAGTATATCCAAAACAATTATAAATTTTTTTGCAAAAAAAAAATCATCTGAAATAAAATTATGGGGTGGCATTCATTTTGACAAAATAGGAGAAAATGGCAGTATTGTATCTTATAGCATTATAGAATTTGCGAAAGATGGTATCGTACTTCTCAATTCCTCTCCTTCAATCACTTTTTCAACAATAAGAAATTGCGGCCAGTCCGGTATCCGCTGTAATTTAAGATCCAATCCGCGTATTATTTCCAATGTCTTTGAAAAAAATTCATATAGCGGTATTTACTGTCATCAGGAATCTTTTCCTGAAATTTCAAATAATTTTTTCAAAGGACTTTCTTGCGGTATATATTGCTATCAATCCGCTCCAAAGATTATTGCAAATAATATTTTTGAAAAAAATCAAAAAGGTATTTACTGCGGTTTGCCCGGAGCATCAACGGATATAACCGGCAATAAATTCACGGATAATGAAAATGGAATTTTTTGTGAACAATCAGCTTCTCCTATTATTGAGAGAAATATTTTTTTCAATAATAAACATGCTATTTATTGCCAGCGTCTGGCAAGTCCCAATATAGTAGAAAATGAATTTAATAAAAATGAATATGCCGTATTCTGCTTTCAGAATTCCTCTCCTTTAATTAACAATAATAAATTTACTTTTAATAAAATAGGAATATATCTAAAATATGCATCATATCCAAATATAAATAAAAATTTTCTAGACGAAAGTAATGATTATGCCGTAAAAATAGATAAACAGTCCCACTATCTTTATCAAGAACTCATGTTTAATACTTCCGGTAAATACAGAATGGGGCGGGGAGCGTATTCACCGGAAAAACAGGAAAAAAGAGATGAAAAATTCAAATTTAATAAGCAAAAAAAATTTGAAGGTATAAATACCACTATAAATGCGAAAAATAATTATTGGGGAGAAAAAGTTACAAAAGAGATGATAAAAAACAAAAAAAATGTTAATATAAAAACCATATGGGATGGTTTTGATGAACCGGAGTTTGAGTTTGAAGGGAAAAAATACCCTCAGGATAAAGTAGATTACAGTGAGTGGCTGGATAAATAAATTAATTTGAAATTTGAAATATTATCAGTAATTTATGGAGAGGTAAAATGCCTGGAAAAATTTTTCACATTTTATTTACGCTATTAGTTTTAATTAATTTTACCGGATGTGGTCTGCCTGCTGTAAAAAAACCCACGGCTCTTGCCGGACTAAAAGGAAGAATGGTATGGGGGGATATGCTATTAAAGGATGGATATGTGTATCTATATTCATCTGCTCTAAAAGATTTTAGAAATACACCTTATGCTGTTATTGGCCCAACTATTGAAGACGGTTCTTTTACTGCTATGCTTCCTGCCGGAAAATATTATATTATAGGTAGAAAAAAAGCCGATGGGAGTAAAAGCGACAAGATAATAGAAAATGACTATTTTTCATATTATGGAGGGAATCCTGTTCAAATTAAAGATGGTAAATATATTTTTGCAGGACTTAGCTCAATAAAACTTCCTCCTGAAAAAATATCCTATAATATTAGTTCAGTAAATGAAGACAGCACAATATTGCAAGGGACAGTAGCTCATCATGGGATTCCCCTTACAGGTGCATATATAACTCTTTATGTTGATGCATCTACGGAATTTAAAGGACCGGGATTTATGGTAGCGGGACCTACCGGAAATGACGGAATATTTAAATTCAAAGATTTACCGGAAAATAATTATTACATTGTTGTCCGTAAAAGAAGCTCAAAAGATAAAGCCGGACCTATTTTAAGAGGTGACTATTTTGGATATTATGTATATAATCCCATTACTATAAAAACCGGATCAATAATTAATATAGAAATCGGGACAGCAATAAAATCAGGGGAAATAGGTGAACTGGATGAAGGAATTATTAAAACTTCTGAAATGTATATAAAAGGAAAAATCATAAATAAAAACGGCAATCCTGTTGAAGGAGTATATGTATTTGCTTATACGGAAAGAGTGATAGGTCATAAAAAACCATACTGTTTATCACAAAAATCAAATTCTAAAGGTGAATATATTTTATATTTTGATAAGCCCGGCATATATTATCTGGGTGCGCGGGAATTTTACGGTGATTCTCCGCGGCCCGGAGAACTTTTCGGATTATATACAAAAAGTCCGGATCATTCTGTAAAAATTGTTGAGGGAAAAAATTTAGAAAATGTGGATTTTATTGTAGAACCGATTCTTTAAATAGGGAGGAATAAATAATTTATGAAACTTATCAGATTTCAAGCGGCAGATGGGAAAGAAAAATACGGGATAGTAGAAAATGAAAATAATATTTATATTGTTAAAGGCGCACCATTTGGAAAAATTAAACCAACAATTGAAAAATATGATATAAGAATGGTTAAAATTTTAACTCCATGCATCCCGACAAAGATAATCGGAATAGGACTTAATTACAAAGAACATGTTGAAGAATTAAATCAATCCATTCCGGATGAACCGATAATATTTCTCAAACCCGTTTCAGGTTTAATTGCCCATCTTGAATCAATAATATACCCTCCAAAAGTAAACAGAGTGGATTATGAGGCAGAACTCGCAATTATAATTAAAAATGAAATCAAAAACATAACCTCTGATCAAGCAAAGGATAATATTCTGGGGTATACATGCCTCAATGATGTAACTGCCCGTGAATTGCAGCAAAAAGATATTCAATGGACAAGAGCAAAATCTTTCGATACTTTCTGCCCTGTAGGCCCGCATATTCTTATTGATGATACTATAGATGCAAATAATTTGAAGATAGAGCTTTTTTTAAACGGAGAGATCAAGCAGAGTTCAAATACCAATAATCTGATTTTCTCTTTGGAAAAAATAGTAAGTTATGTATCGGGAATAATGACATTATATCCCGGCGACATAATTACTACCGGTACTCCTAAAGGAATAGGGCCTATGAAAAAAGGCGATATAGTGGAAGTGAAAATTGAAAATATCGGAACACTGAAAAATTATATAGGATAGAATGAAATATATAATCTATCGTATATTATATTGTGAAAATTATTAAATATAACCCTGGAGGTGCTTAAAATTATGCAAGATAATAATAATCCGAAAATTTTAGATTGTTTCCATAATGCTTTAAAAAAAAATTTTCTTTCTTTCTGCGGGACAGAACCGGTTTTCACAAAAATAACAGAACAAAATGAAACATCAGATATAGTTGTCGGAACAATTTCACTTTTAGGGGAAGAAGCCACATGGTCATTAATGCTGGGATTACCCCGTGAAACAGTGACTCCGCTCGTTCTTAAATTTGCAGGTTTTGAAATAGATTTTGAAAGTCCGGATATGGGTGATTTTGTCGGAGAAATGGCAAATATTATTGCCGGTGATTTAGTTGCAAATTTATGTAATATCGGGATAGATACAAATATGTCATTACCAACAGTCGCAAGATGCAAGGGAATCCAAATATTAAAGGTCAGCAATTTTGTTTACGAACAATTTATTTATACTATTCCCTTTGGAAAATTTTGGGTTTGCATAATCAGTGGATCAAAAAATACTCAAAAAAAATAACAAAAGGGGGGCTATATAGCCCCCCTTCTTTTTGTATCTTTATTTCAGAGAGAACATCACAGAGTAATGAGCACCGTTATTTTGGATAGTTACATAAATTTTATAAGTTCCGGATGTATAATTATTTTTAGTGCTCAGGTTGTAGATGTACTGACCATCTGTAGCATCATAGCGGAAGATATTGCCTGTATTAGCGCTCCCCGAAGCATCGACATCCAGTTGTTAGCTGTTAGCTTATATCCTGCCGGCTGACGCGCAGCAAAAGGTACACATCTTTCATTCGAATTATTTATATAATTTTAGAATCATGTGTCAAGAAAAAAGATCAAAGTTTGGTAATCGGTAAGTTATGGTTTCATTGCAAAGAGCTTTCCACTGAAGGTTTGCTCTATTCTATCAAAAAAAACCCAAAATATGATATAATTATTAAAACTTAAAAGGTAAAAATAATTTTAATGGATAAAAATAAAGATTTTAATGAAAAAGTTACAGATTGTATTTCAGTTCTTGAGAGTTTAGTTAATAATAGCGATCAAATTGGAAGTATTCCAAAGCAGCAGCTGATTGCCTTGATGACTTTTGCAGGAAAACTTTCCCGGCCAGATAAAGATGAAATCAGAAAAAGAGAAAGAGCCCGGAAGCAAATTGAACGTCAAAAAATTGTAAATCATGAACGAGCTGCGCGGGCATCTACCGGTATTCGAGTTGCGCGTGAATCAAAAGTGTTTTCTTTACCGGCTCAAATTACAGATGCTGGTTTAGACGAAAATTATTCTGAATTAAAATCTCCACGCAATTGTTATATCTGCAAAAAAGAATTTACACGTCTGCATTTTTTTTATGATTCTATGTGCCCTCAATGTGCTGAGTTAAATTATAAAAAACGCTTTCAGACAGCATCTCTTCACGGTCAGGTAGCCTTAATTACCGGCTCACGCTTAAAAATTGGATATCAGGCAGCTCTCATGATGTTACGGGCAGGAGCTAAGGTAATTGCAACCACACGGTTTCCTGTTGATTCTGCTTTACGGTTCTCCAGGGAAAAAGATTTTTCAAGTTGGGCTGATCGTCTGCATATTTATGGATTAGATCTGCGGCATACTCCAAGCATAGAAATTTTTTGCAGGTTTATTGAACAAAAATATGATCGTCTGGATTTATTAATTAATAACGCGGCTCAAACTGTTCGACGGCCTCCGGGTTTTTACGCGCACCTTATTCCGGGTGAGATGAAAGAACTCCGTGAACTTCCTGAAACTGCTCAAAGATTGCTTAAATTTTATGAGGAATGTAAAAAACAACTGAAATTATATTCAAAATCAAATATAACAGCAGATGGAGCGGCACTTGCAATAAACTGGGATGATAAAACCCCGGGGATAGGACTGCGCTGTCCGGCATATCTATCACAGATACCTTATGAATGCGACCGGGTACTATCATCAGAGGAAATCTTCCCGAAAGATAAGCTTGATGCTGATCTGCAGCAGGTGGATTTAAGAGAAACTAACAGCTGGCGTCTGCGTCTGGGTGAAATACAAACATCCGAGATGTTTGAAATCCAGCTTGTTAATGCTATTGCCCCTTTTGTATTATGTAACAAGTTAATACCAATGATGAGACGGGATAACACCGGTAAAAAGCATATTGTTAATGTAACAGCTGTCGAAGGAAAGTTTTATCGATTTAAAAAAGGTGACCGCCATCCTCACACTAATATGGCAAAAGCCGCTCTAAATATGCTCACACATACTTCAGCAAGCGGTCTTACAAAAGACGGTATTTTTATGAATGCCGTTGACACAGGCTGGGTTACTGATGAAGATCCGGCCGCACTTTCTGCACGAAAACAGGAAATACATGATTTTCAACCTCCTCTTGATATAGTAGACGGAGCTGCCAGAGTTTGTGATCCATTTTTCCATGGTATACTTACAGGAAAACACTGGTGTGGAAAATTTCTAAAAGATTATTTTCCTATTGATTGGTAAAAATATGAATAGTTCAGAATTATAGGAGGAGATATCAATGAA
>JACQWU010000309.1 GCA_016209155.1 Candidatus Desantisiibacteriota bacterium
AATCCCTGTATAGTTCCGACAGATTCTTCGATTTTTGTAGTTATATTTGTTTCAACATCAACAGCACCCGCACCCGGATAGGTTGTGATAACTGAAATTGCCGGTATTTCCAATTTCGGCATTAAATCTATCCCAAGCATGGAATAGGACACTGCCCCTAATACTATAATGGCAAGAAAAATCATTATTGTTGTAACCGGATTTTTAACACTAAATTCAGGTAAACGCATAAAACCTCCGCTAAAAAGATAGCAATGAGCAATGAGCAACTAGTGATGAGTTATAAAAGATTCAGATTTCTGCTTTTTCGTCCCTCGTCCTATCGTCCTAATGAGCAAAGCGAATGGTCGTCCATCATCCTTCTTGTTACTCATTGCTCATCACTCATCACTCATTGCTCATTGCTCATCACTCATTGCTCATTGCTCATCACTCATCACTCATTGCTAAATTTATTCCATCACTCTTACTTTCATCCCGTCTTTACAATACTCTTTCCCAACCAGGATGATATTATCATCTTCACTCACACCTTCAAGTATTTCAACTTTTTCATCTTGAGATAATCCAATCTTGACATTACTTAAAACCGCTGTTTCATTTTTAATTAAAAAAAGTTGATATTTATTATCGCTTGTTATAAGTGCATCTCTTGGAATAAAAAGAGTATTATCTTTTTTACCGGTATTAATTATAAGTCTTCCGAACATACCGGGTTTTAGGAGATTATCTTTATTGATAATTTTTATTTCAATTCCGCAAGTACGTGAATTAGCATTGAGCACAGGATTGATGTGGTTTATTTTACCTGTAAAAATTTTATCCGGATACGCATCGAATATTAATTCTGATAGGAGCCCTATTTTAATTTTAGATATTTCATTTTCAGGTATTTCAGTTTTAAATTTTAAAGGGTCTAATTTTGAAATAAAAAATACCGGTATCCCTGGAGAAACCATTTCACCGGCATTGACAGTCTTTATTATTATGACTCCGCTCATTGGTGATATGATTTTTGTATTTTCAAATGCAGTTTGAAGTAATTCAACAGCAAGCTTTAACTGTTCTATATGAATTTCCAGATTTTTTAAATCTTCCTCAAGAATAGTTTTTTCCTGTTTTGATATTTCAACCATTTCAATTGCAACCTGTGATGCATTGAGATTAGCCTCTGCTATAGCTTTATCCTCATCACGGGCGCCGGTCTCAACTAAATTCAGCATTTCTTTTGAAAGTTTTAATCTTGATTCAGCAAGATCGTATTGCATTTTGGCAATTTCAAGCTGCGGTTTAGGGATAGACCCTGATTTATATAATTTCTCCAAACGATCATTACTGATTTTAGCATTATCTAAAGTTATCTCTGCCTGCTCAACTCCCAGCTTAGCCTGCTCTTTTTCTTCCTGTCTTGAACCTGCTTTTACTTTAGTAACCACTGCTTTTTGAACTTCAACTCCGGCTTGTGACTGCTTAAGCATAACAGCAATTTTATCATCCAGAAGCTTTATCCCCAGGCGGGCTTTATTTATTAAATTATCTGTGGATTTTATATTCATATCCGCCTGCTTAATTTGTATATTTATTTCAATATCTTCAATTTGAAACAGAAGGTCGCCGGCTTTTACATAATCACCCTCTTCGAAAAACACTTTTGTTATTCTTCCGGGTATTTTTGAACTTACTTTCACATCATCCCATGCTTCTAAACTTCCGGTGAGCTGCAGCTTTTGTTCAATCGTACCGTATTTTGCCGAAATTATTTTTACCAGAAGAGTGTTAGCCTGCTGTTCTACTTGTGTTGCGGCAGCCTGCTGCGGAGCATCCTTTTTATTACCGCATGATGTATTTAAAAACATTATAATTAATACTAAAAAAATAATTTTATTTTTCATAATATCCCCTTATGCTTTTAATCATTGTTACCACTCAAAATTTCCCATTGCTTTTTTTAAGTCCGCTAATGCTAATTGATAATCATAAAGAGCGCTATAATAATTAATGTTTGCAGTAATGAGCATTGAATGCGCATTTAAAACTTCTGTATTTGTAATGAGATTTTCCTTATATTTATCTTCCGTCATTCTATAATTTTCTTTGGCCTGTATAATGGTCAGTTTGAATGTTTCTATTACCTTACTTATTGATTCAGCATTTAAGTATGCCTGTTTTACCTGAAGTGAAATCCGATCTTTAAGCTCAAAAAGCTGCAGCTGGTTTTGCTCTATAATGGATTCCTCCTGATAAATTTTGTGTTTTGTTTTGTCATGATCCCAGATAGGGAAACTGGCATTTAGAGCGATATTCCACATGTTATTTTTTGTCATTCCACCGTCATCAATGTTATAAGCGCCGATTAAAGATACTTTTAATTTATTTTCAGTCGCGGTAAGGTCTTTTTTAGATTTTTCAATTTGTATCGCAAGATTTACTGCTTTTATTTCCATTCGATTATTATAAGCATTTGACAGGCATTCTTCATACTTCATTGAAAACCCCGGATGTTCTTTATAATCCATAAGAACAATAGAACTATCCATTTCCCTTCCTAAAAGTTGATTAAAAGAAGTTTCGGAAATTCTAATGGAATTTTTCGCTTTAAGCAAAATCTGCTGTGCTTCTGCAATTTTTACCTGAATAGAAAGCAAATCATTTTTAGTTGTCATTTCTAACGCGAAAAGATCATTAATTGTTTTTTCATGCGCTTTTAAAAGAGAAATAGATTCATTTGCAATATCATAAAATTTGTACGCTTTTAAAACATTAAAATAATTTTGATATACAGCATAAATGATATCCAACTGTGTGATTTTTGAATTGAGTTCATTATATTCAAGCCCCAATTCGGAAATTTTTGCACCTATCTTCGTTGCTCCGGAAGTATATAAAGGATATATAACCTGAAGTTTAGTATTGTAAACATTGGCATCACCTGTTTTACTGCCCTGTGTAGGTGCTTTTTCAAGTCTGGTATATAAAAAACTTGAGATTACACTAGGATAAAATAGAGTTTTAACTTCTTCTACTTTTTCACGGGCTTCAATAATTTTTTGCTCATCAATTGCGGTTTTGCGGCTGTTTTTTGTTGCCATATCTATACAAACGGCAATATTATATTCAGATATTTTTGGCAGTTCTTCTGCTCCTGTTAATGAAAAAGGTAAAAAAAGAAATAGATATAAAAATATCATTTTAACTTTTTGTTTCATAATTAAACTCCTATCATTTTTTAAAAATACCTGAAGAAATAATTTCCACAATAATTGGAAGCTCTTGAGAAAGAGGATATGATTTAGTACCACTGCATATCCATTTCCATATTAGAGAGTCAATAAAACCAAATAAGGCATAGGTTAAACTCCCGGCATTCAATGATTTTATTTCACCTTTATTAATACCTTCCTGAATAAAGGGTTTAAATAAATCAACCTGTTTCCTGCGATGCAGAAGAAAAGCTTCTTTACCAAATTCACTTTTTTCATGTATAAGTATTTGATAAAAATTTTTATTTTTTTCAAAATATTTTAGATATGCGCATACTCCTGCTTCAAGACGTTTATGTGTGCCCTGCTGTTTTGATATTTCCTTAAAAACAGCAACTTTTAATTCATCCACTTTATATTCTATTAAGGCTAAAAATAAATCTTTTTTATTTTTAAAATATCTGTAAATTGTTCCTTTCCCAATTCCGGCTTTTATAGCTATCTCTTCTATTACTGTATTATGATAACCTCGAGAAGAAAATATTTCGAGCCCTGCATTTAAAATCGCATTATATTTTTGTTCTTTTTTTTCTTTAATAAGTATACGCACCGATTTTTTCCTCTAAAGCTGACTAATCAGTCAGTTTTAATAAAATATACTAACATGAAAAGAATGTCAAGTTTTTTTATCCGTGATCAGTAATTCCCGATGAATTAAAATCCAGATCTTAAAACAATGGTTTAAATACTGGATTCCCATCTCCAATCTCTTACGAAAAGAATGTAATTATCTATCATTATTCTATGATATAATAGAAACTGGCGCCTGCTTATTTGCTTCTCAGCATATGTTATCTCGAAAAAGGAATTAAAAATAATAATACTTTATTGGATGATGTAATAAAAGAATTAAATATTTACATTTCTTTAAAATCAGATGATGGACGCGGATATTTATTTAAAGGTATCTTATATCAAAATAGAGAAAAAAATGCGAAAGCTATCCGGTTATATGAAAAAGCTATTCAATGCTTCGGGCAGCCGCCCCTTTTTAATTCTTCGGCAACTTTTTCCCCCAGACTCTGCATCGCAGCTGCCATAGCCGCCACTCTGTCTTCATCAACATTTGAAGGTAAAGCAGACGCAAGTTTATTTGTTCATTAAGTATAATCAAAATAAAACAATATTGTTAAGTTTTTAAATTAGCATTATTCCCTTGTTTCCAGTACAATGTTCTTTATTATTGGGTTAATTTGGGAGGAATCGAACAAATAAAAAGGTTCATGAGTTAAATTTATCATGGATTCGTCCTTTGGTTTTGGGATATCACCGGGATTATGAATCTTATCAAGAGAATAATCTCTTTTTTCTTCTTTTAAATATTCATCATACATTAATTTTGCGATAGGAGCGCTGGACTGTCCGCCTTCTCCCCCGTGTTCGATCAATATTGCAATTGCAATTTTAGGGTCTTTCATTGGAGCGCATGTTACAAACCAGGCATGGGGCCTAATCTGTTCAGGTATTTTGTTTGTTTCAATATCATCATAATAATCTTGCTTTGCCGCCATCTGAGCGGTACCGGTTTTCCCCAAAATATTTAAACCGGGGATACGTGTCCTGCGGCCTGTACCCCAGCGATTAACTACTTTCCATAAAGCATCTCTTATTATTTCCAGGGTTTTTGCGGAAATATTTATTTTAGATATCTCTTTTCGGGGAATTTTATAAATAATTCTATTATTTACAGATACAACCTCTCTGACAAGATGCGGCTGCCATAAAACACCTCCATTAACAATTAATGATATCATATTTGCCATTTGGACAGGCGTAACAAGTAAGGCTCCCTGTCCAACTCCTATTAAAATATTATCACCAGGGTACCAGGGCAGCTTTGTTGCGGATTTTTTCCAGGACGGATTCGGAACAAGTCCATTTCTTTCCTGACTGAGATCAATCCCTGTTGCTTTGCCGAGTCCAAACATAAGTGCGTATTTTTCAACCTTTTTTATTCCGGCATTAAGACCCAATTTATAAAAAAATATATTGCATGAATTAATCAGCGCTTCAGTAACATTTATTCTTCCATGCCCTTCCTTTTTCCAGCATTTGTATTTAGCATTACCGTAAATAAATTCTCCGAGGCATTCTTCCGTAAATTCCGCATCAATGACTTTTTCTTCCAGAGCTGTAATAGCTATAAGAATTTTGAATGTTGAACCGGGAGGATATGCTCCCATTATTGTACGATTGATCAAAGGGTGCATAGGATTATCATTAAGTTCTTTCCATAATTCAGAGGATATTTGCCCGGCAAATAAATTGGGATTAAACCCCGGCTTACTCACCATTGCCAGAATTTCTCCGCTCCTGGGATCAAGAGCCACAATTGCGCCGGTTTTACCCTCCATAGCTTTCTCAGCCACTTCCTGTAAATTTTTATCTATTGTAAGTATTAGATTATATCCCGGGACAGGATCATCTATAACATTTGTTCCAAGCTGCTGCCCTATTGCATTAACTTCTATGATGCGTTTACCGTCTTTTCCTCTTAAAAATTTTTCATATTTTTTCTCAAGCCCTGTTTTTCCGATCGTGTCATCCTGACGGTAGTTACTATATTCACTTTTCTTAAGTTCATTGTCATTTATCTTCCCCAGGTAACCGAAAAAATGAGCCCCAAATTCTCCCCTTATATAATCACGGCG
>JACQWU010000310.1 GCA_016209155.1 Candidatus Desantisiibacteriota bacterium
GCATATTCAAGATCGTGATTTGAAAGTGCTGCGTCAAATAGTAAAAACAAAGCTTAATCTGGAAATGGCTAATAATAAAGATATTATTAAACTGGCTCTATCTGAGATACATCCGGATATGATCACTCTTGTCCCGGAAAAAAGACAGGAACTTACAACTGAAGGCGGGTTGGATGTAATTTCAAATTCACAATCTCTGTCAGAAACAATTGAGCTTTTCAGATCGAATCATATATTAGTAAGTTTATTTATTGACCCTGATCCTGCTCAGATAAAAGAAGCAGGCAGAATTAAAGCGGAATTTATTGAAATACATACCGGAAAATATGCTGAAAGTAAAACAGAAGAAAGTATGCTGGCAGAAATGGAAAATATTGAAAATACCATAAAAACAGCTGATAAACTGGGGCTAAGGATTAATGCCGGGCATGGATTAAATTATAAAAATGTAATTCCACTCGCACGATTTCAATTAATTGAAGAATTTAATATAGGACACAGTATTATTTCCCGCGCAGTGCTTGTTGGGCTTGATAAAGCTGTCCGTGAGATGATAGATGCAATTCGTTATGGTGAGGAAATATTGTGATTTATGGAATAGGGGTAGATATTGTTGAAGTAAGCAGAATAAAAAGCTGTATAGAAAAATGGGGGGACCATTTTCTTGGTAAAATTTTTTTACAGGATGAAATCGATTATTGTAAAATAAAAAAGAATCCGTACCCTCATGCTGCCGCTAGATTTGCCGCTAAAGAATCTGTATTTAAAGCTATGGGTTCATTACCATATTTGATTGGATGGAAGGATATTGAAATAAGAAAAGAAGAATCAGGAAAACCTTTTTTAGTTTTTTCAAGTTCACTTAAAGATTATTTAGCGAAATATAATAATTTTTCCTGTCATCTTAGTATTTCACATACAGAAGAATACGCTGTCGCACAAGTGATTGTGGAAATATGAGTTATATCTCAATTTGCGCTACCAAAGGGGCATGATCCGGGATATATTCATATCCTTCCGGTACAACAGATTTTTTTTGTATATCTTCAT
Source organism: Candidatus Desantisiibacteriota bacterium (assembly GCA_016209155.1). GTDB lineage: Bacteria > JACRDZ01 > JACRDZ01 > JACRDZ01 > JACRDZ01 > JACQWU01. Next base: position 1,051 of record JACQWU010000310.1, read on the forward strand.
TAAATACAAATATTTGAGAATCTGTGGAAGTTGAATTAATATTGGATAGTTTTTGTTTTAAATTTTCACTTATTAATATATGATCATGCTGTTCTTTTAAATTTCCATAAAAATGACTGAATCTTTTTTCAGGTTTAATCAGGGAAGTTAAATTAAAAAATTTTCCCATGGATGTATTTTGTGTCCGGTTTGTTTTTGGGGTAGATTGATAGTCTGTACTTTCCAGCATTTGTGTAGTAACAGCATTAATATCATCACTTAAATCCCCCATTATAATAGCATTATCTTTGGGGTATTCTGCCATGCGTTCTTGTATAAAATAACGCAGTTGACATGCTTCACGTGCCCTTATCATAAGACTGCGCATTTTAGCTCTTGCTTCTTCAACAGGATCTTGTGCATTATTATGTCGTGTCCGGTTAGTTCCGTTAATATTTGGATAGGGCTGCATGAAATCATATCTTGGTGCTTTTGATTTTAGATGAGCTATAAATACCTGCAGATTAATGTCCCCTTTTGATATTCTTACACACATTGGGGGACGTGTGAATTTTCCGCGATTTTCATACCATGCTTTACTATCTCCAAATTCATAAACTCTGATTAAGAGAGGATCGCTTGGACATAGCTCTATCCATGGCAAACTTATATGGCTTTCCGGTCCAAGCTGATCATAAATTATAATATCGGCAGTCCCGTCTTCCTTCATTTTGACAGGCAATTTGGTAAATAAGGCAATTCTTATTCCTCTACTTCTGTAATTCGAAAAATGAAATGTATAAGGCGCATGCGCTTTTAGTCTTTTTTCAATATCGAATAAACATTTAGGGATTTCTCTCTGTGGTCCTACACCTACTTCCATAGCATCACTTATTTGAGTAGTCCCTAGTATTTCTTGAAAACCAATAATATCCGGAAGTTTTAGTTTTTGGATCAGAATATTTTCAATATAATCCAATTTTTTTGCGTATATTTTTCCTCTTTTATTATTGGAACTATCATCAGGATGCTGAAAATTTTCTAAATTCCATGTGGCTATAGTAATTGTCATATTCAATGCCTCCATTTAAATAAAAGTTAAGAAATTGTATTAAGGTAAACTATGAAATATTATTATAATGTGTTTTTTATTTTTGTCAAATTAATTTCCTGTTTGTATGGTTTGCATTTGACAAAAATCAAGTCAATGTTTATAATCAAATACTATATTCATTATCAAATTAAGGACTTGATATAATGATTTTAATAAAAAAGAATAAATTTATTATTTTAATATTAGCAGGTATTGTTTTAAATGTAATTACACAAAAGCTGGAAGGAGAAACCTTTGACTCCTTAATGTCCAGAGGTAATAAATATATAAAAATGGGACAAATGGACGAAGCTAAAAAAATTTTTGAAAAGATTTTAGAGATAAATCCTGACCATTCTGATGCTCATTTTTTACTGGGATCCATATTATACTCACAACAGAAATGGAATGAAGCTATAAATGAATTTAAATATGTAATTTCTGTAAGAACAGAATTTTCAAATGCACATTTTATGCTTGCAAACTGCTATTATCAAATAGAGGATATGACAAATGCAATAGAGGAATATGAAAAAGTTTTAGCTCTGGATCCAAATAATATCGAAGTCAATCAAAAATTAGGTAAAATGTTTTATAAAAATAAAAAATTCGAAGAAGCGGAAAAATATTTTACCAATATTGCTAAATTAAGCCCTTTTGATACAGAAAGTTTTTTTTATTTAGGTATGTGTAAATACGAATTAGTTAAAACAGATGAAGCTATAACTATATTCAAGAAATTAACTGAAATTGAAAAAAATAGTATGCAGGGATATTATTATTTGGGTATGTCATATTATATTAAGGGTGAAAATGATAATGCAATCAGTGCTCTGCGTAAAGCGGAAATTTTAAATCCAAATGATATTGATACTCATTGCAGTTTGGGACTTGCATATTTCACAAAAAATAATTTATCAATGGCTATACCGGAATTTAAAAAAGCTATTGATTTGCGCTCTGATAATGTAGAAGCCAGAGCGAATCTTGCCATGGTTTATTTTGAGCAAAACAAATATAATGAAGCACTCGAAGAGTTCAAAAAAGTAATCCAATTGAATCCAAAACACAAAATTGCACATAAAACATTAGCGAAAATTTATCTAAAACGCGGATGGCTTATTGATGCCCGTGAGGAATTAAAAAATATTTTTATATTAGATCCTTCAGAAATGGAACCAAAAGATTTGCTGGAATTTCATGTAAGACATATTGTTTTATTAACTGAAGAAGAAGCCAAAGAGATACAGAATTTAATAGAAAACGGTTATAATTTTTCTTTATTGGTCAGACAGAGATCTCAAGATAAAAATTCAATAGATACCGGCGGGGATTTAGGATTTATTAAACTGGGAAAATTTTCTTTAAATTTTGACACTACTCTTGTTAATCTGCCTTTAGGAGGATATAGTTCGATTATTAAAATTCCGACCGGATTTCAAATAATACAAAAACTCGATGAAAGAGTAATAACTGATGAAGTAAAGTAAAGGAACCCAATGAAATTGGAAAATAAGAAAAAAGTAGTAAAAGCTTATAAAAATTTAGATTTTTTACAGACTCCTGATGCCAGAACAATCAGAGTATTATGCGAATTGATTGAACCCCAAACAAGACTGCGCAGACATAATATAGAAAATACTATTGTTTTTTTTGGATCAGCAAGAGCTAACCCAAAATCAGTTGCTGAGCATAAATTTTCTGTAATAAATGAATTACACAAATCAGCAAAAAAACCCGATCAAAAATTAATAAAAGAATATGAAGATGCAAAAAAAGAAGTATATCTGTCAGAGTTTTATGAAAAATCCCGGGAGCTGGCTTATAAATTAACAAAATGGATTATTACATTATCAAAAAAGAAAAATTCTCTGGTTATATGTACCGGCGGCGGCGGCGGTATTATGGAAGCTGCAAATAAAGGAGCAAATGAAGCCGGTGGAAAATCACTGGGATTTAATATAAGTCTTCCTTTTGAACAAAAGATAAATGATTACATAGGTGATGATCTGGCTTTTGAATTTCATTATTTTTTTATCCGTAAATTCTGGTTTGCCTACCTTGCTAAAGCTCTGGTTGTTTTTCCCGGAGGATTTGGAACATTAGATGAAATGATGGAGGTTTTTACTCTAGTTCAGACACGCAAAATTATTAAAAAGATGCCTATTATAGTATTTGGTGAAGATTATTGGAAAAGCATAATTGATTTTGGAAAAATGGTTGAATATAAAACTATAGACTCTTCTGATCTTAAGCTTTTCACTTTTTTTGATGATGTTGATGAAGCATTTGAATTTTTAAAAAAGAATTTACAAAGATATGTGGAATGATGTTATTTTAATAATTGTTCAATGAAGTTTTCCAGATCATCATTTAACATACCTGCATCCTGATAAACTATTTTACCTTTTTTATCAATAATAACATTTTCAGGCATGGAGTTTAATTTAAATAAATTTTCCATGTTTTCCAATGTGTATACTACATTTAAATCCTCACCTTCATATTTTTGTAAAAAATTTTTAAGTTCATTGATATATTGATTATTAAATGGATCCGAATTTACAGCCAATAATTTGAATGGTTTCCCTTTAAAATGGTTATTAAAAGAAGGTAAATAATCAATGATTTCTCTGGAATTTTCGTCTTTCATAGTCCATTTGACTAATAATACTATATTTCCTTTTAAAGATGCCAATGTTATGTTTGAATCTGAAAGTGTTTTAAACGTATAGTTATAAACCAGCCCATTTATCATTCGATCAATTTCTTCTGTTTTTTTTGCAATCCATTCAATTTCAGCTTTTTTGAAAAAAATGTTTTGCTTCATTACTTTTAAATGTTCTATAGCAATTTTGTAATTTTTTTGAAAAATGCATAGGTTTACCATGTTTTTAGCAGCTATAAAATTTTCCGTATTAATTTCATATGCCTGTTTAAATAAATAGTATTGATAGTCGGGATTATCTTCAAAATAATAAGATGAAGCTTCATTGTTATAGCATATAGATAATTTATTCTGTATTTCAGGATTTTTATCCAGTAATTCCAGATTTTTAATGGCAAGTAATATTTTCTTATTTCCCAATGAAACTTCAGCATCATTTTTAACAACAGTTAAAATGTTTTTAATCTCATCTTTAAATCCACCTGTAATAGTATTACACTGCCGATATATTTTTAAAGCATTATAATTTGATTTTTTTTCATAAATTTTTCCTATTCGATTAGAAATGTCTTCTAAACCCTTTAGAATAGAAGCATTATTTTTGTCAAATTCATAAGCTCTGTAGAATGAATAAAGACCAACAGATATAAAATCAGGAGTAAGAGCCAGTTCGATTCCAAGGTTCATCCATGCGGACATATTTCGCGGCATTGAAACCAGGGGAAATCCTTCCTGTATTAATTTATCTTTTTTTATTATCTTGAAAATTGAGACTCCTTGAGCAGAAATATCTAAAACCTCAGCTAATCCTGTATCCTGTCCATTTTTATCCATAATACGGAATAGCTGACCTTTAGCAATACTTTTATTTTTATCTTCAGGCAGTAAAGCATAGCATAAATCGTTTTCAACCAGACTTACAGGAGCTGTAACTTCAGGCTCCAGACACATGGCATATGCAGGATTAAGATCAGACTCAATTGTTTCATTAAAAATAGCTATATCTTTATGCATAATTTTCTGTGCAGGGGTGATAAAATATCCCTCACAAAATATATCAGAAACAACAGATATTGCTATTTTGCCGCGAGATGTATTTGTACCTAAATCTTTTATTTCATAGATAAAACCGCTTTTTACACCGTGCAGTTCTCCTTTGTCCAGACGTATAAAATTATCTTTATAATTTTCTATTGATGCTGTTTTGAAATAACTAAATGGCGCAACCCAACTTGAATACGGGATATTTAAAATTTTTGGATTATAAGTTATAAGTTTTGCTTCAGATGGAATATAAGTAAAAAACAGCAGGAAAACTAAAGACAAAAAAATTTTATTTTTCATTTTTTAATTTCTCGGATTTAGGTTTAAGTATATTAAAACAAAATTTTATAATATAATATATGTAATGAACTTGTCAATAAATAATACATTTCATATATCCTTATATAATTCATTTTTTAGCTCCGGCATTTTTTAATACTTTAGCTATATCAGTGAATCCATTTTTTAAAGCATAACTTAAAGGTGTTGTCCCGTCATTATTGCATGAATTAATGTCAGCATTTTTAGATATTAAAAATTTTACCATATCAATTTTACCTTTTTCTACCGCAATCAATAATGCAGTTTTTCCATCATTGTTTTTTGCATTTACTTCTAATCCAAGACTAATAAAAAAATCTGCTATATTAATAGTCCCTTTCTCTACAGCATACATTAGTATTGTTACTCCATCATTGTTTTTTAAAAATATATCAACGCCGTTTTTAATTAAAAATTTTATTATATCAATATGTTCACATTCTATTGCAAACATTAATACCGTTTTTCCACTATTAGTGCTTGCTCTTACATCCGCACCTTTTCCTACCAGAAATTCTATAATTGGAGTATATCCCTTAATTACTGCATACATTATTGCAGTCATTCCGTTTTCACTTTTTGCATTTATATCTGCACCTTTTTCTGTTAAATATTTTACTCTATAAATAAGATCATTATCAACAGCAGACATGAGTATTGATACTCCATTAATATTTTTGGCATTTATATCCGCACCTTTTTCTATTAAATATTTAAAAGTATCAAAATCATCTTTCAATAAATAAATAGACAATATTGATTTCCCTTCATTATCTTTTAAATTAATATCCGCTCCTTTTTCTATCAAAAATTTTATTATATCAACATTATTATTATTTGCGGCAATCAGTAAAGCTGTTATGCTTGTGTTATTTCTGGCATTTATATCCGCACCTTTTTCTACCAAAAATTTTACCACATCAAGATTATTGTTTTTTATTGCAAATAATAAAGCTGCCATACCCATGTCATTTTTAGAATTAATATCAGCACCTTTTTTTATTAGAAATTTGATTATATCAATATTATTTTTCATTGTAAAATATAATAATACTGAATTTTTGTTAATATCTTTTGCATTTATATCTAAACCTTTTTCAAGTAAAAACTCAGCTATATTTATATTATTATTAATTAATGATAACAAAAGAGCAGTATTTCCTAAATGATCTTTAATATTGATATCAGCTCCTTTTTCTGCTAAAAATTTTACTATATCGTAATTTCCAGTTTGAGCGGCTAATAATAAAGCTGTTTTATTATCTTTGTTTTTAATATTAATATCTGCTCCATTTTGCAGCAAAAATTTTATCATTTCTATATTATTTTTTGGTATAAAATTCATTAAAATTGTTGAACCATTTCCATTTTTTATATCTATTTCACCACCGGCTTTAATTAAAAATTTTATTATTTCAATATTATCTCTATATGCAGCATACATCAATGCTGACATTCCTTCTTTACTTTTTGCATTAATATCTGCACCTTTTAAAACAAGAGTCCTCACAATATCTATATAATTTTTATGTGATGCAAACATTAAAGTTGTCTCATCGTTTTTATTCTTAATACTAATATCCGCCCCTTTTTCTATTAAAAAATTTGCTATTTCCGGTAGTTCATTATTTAATGCAAGAATAAGAGCAGTTTCTTCATAATTATTAACAGCATTTAAATCTATATTTTTTACAATCAAATATTCCGCCATTTCAATGCGTTTATTTTTAATTGCCAATATTAAAGCTGTTTCCTCATTATCGTTCCTTGCATTTATATCCGCACCTTTCTCAAGAAAAAAACTCACTGTATTAATATCCCCTTTTACAGCAGAACTCATAATAAAAGTCATTCCATTTTTATCTTTTGTATTTATATTTGCACCTTTTTCAACCAATAATTTTGCGATATCAATTTGTTCTTTAGCAAGTGCTATCTTAATAGGTGTTTCTCCAAAATCATTTTTTACATTTAAATCCGCACCTTTTCCTATTAGAATCATTATTACGTCATTGTATCCTTTATTTATTGCCAGGGTTAAAGCTGTATCTCCATTATCATCTTTTAAATTCATATCCGCACCTTTTTCTATGAGAAGTATTGCTATATCAATATAACCTCTGGATATTGCTAATATCAATGCAGTATTTCCATCTTTATTTTTTAAATCTAACTCCGCATTTTTTTCTAATAGAATCTGTACAATTTCAACTGAACCTTTATTAACTGCAAAGGTCAATGCATTATCATTTCTTTTATTTTTTATTTTAACATTAATTCCTTTTTCTATTAGTATCTGCACTAAATCTGCTTGCCCATTTTCAATTGCCAGCATCAGCATAGAATTTCCCTTTTCATCTGTTATATCTAAATCCATATCAAAATCTTCCCAATAATCATTTAAAATTATTTCATTATTTTTTAGCGCATTTAAGAGTCTATTGCTGCTAGAAAAAACTGATGAGCTCAATAGTAGACATAAAATACAAGGAACTAATATTGTGGTTTTAAGCAATATAATAAAATTATTTTTAAAATATTTCATCATTACTTCACCATCGGATTTTTCATTACTTTATCACATCATTTTTTTAGATCAATTTTGACTCAACCGCTTTAGTAGCAGTTCTTTCAGCACATGAAATGCATTCACATAGTCCCATCCCTCTTAAATAA
>JACQWU010000311.1 GCA_016209155.1 Candidatus Desantisiibacteriota bacterium
GAATCAGCAAAAAAGATGAAAGATGTGCTGACGGTTATTGATACAAGAAATGTAATCTGTGATAAAGATCCAATTTATGAAAAAGCTAATGATGAAGAAGATATTGAAGATGAAATTCGTAAATCAATGGTTCAGCGGGGACCTCAGAAAAATTTGAGTTTTTTTGCTTTTACTGCTACGCCAAAAGCAAAGACCCTTGAAGTTTTTGGGCAAAGAGGGACTGACGGCAGGCCGGAACCTTTTCATCTTTATTCAATGAGGCAGGCGATTGAAGAAGGTTTTATTTTTGATGTACTGCAAAATTACATAACATATCAAACATTTTTTCAGCTTTCAAAAAAGATTGAAGATGATCCTGATGTAAATAAAAAGAAAGCAGCCAGAGCTATTGCCCGTTTTGTGACGCTTCATCCTTATAATTTAGCACAAAAAACTGAAGTGATAATTGAGCATTTCCGCCAGTGTTCGATGAAAAAAATAGGCGGCAAAGCAAAAGCAATGGTGATTACTGCTTCTCGTGAGCACGTTGTGCGGTATAAACATGAATTTGATAGTTATCTTAAAGAAAAAGGGTATAAAGATATTAAAGCGCTGGTTGCTTTTTCAGGGACAGTTCTTCTGAATGGGATCCCTCCTGAATATACTGAAAGAGGAATGAATAATTTTGGTGAAAAAGAACTGCCGGAGAAATTTGCTGCTTCTGAATTCCAGATTTTACTTGTTGCGGAAAAATATCAGACCGGATATGACCAGCCATTATTGCATACTATGTATGTTGATAAACGGCTTGATGGTGTTAAGGCGGTACAAACTTTGAGCCGGTTAAACAGGAAATGTCCTGGCAAAGAGGACACTTTTGTGCTGGATTTTGTTAATAAACGCGAAGATATCCTTGCCGCGTTCCAGCCATACTATGAACAAACACAAATCGAAACAACGACTGATCCAAAGAAACTCTAAGATCTTAAGACAAAAATAGATTGTTTTAAGATTATTCAATATGCTGATGTAAACGCATTCTGCATGGTTTTTTTCATAAAGATGGAACTTATTAATAAGCGGGAACTTGCTGAACTTAATGCTTTAATAGATGTTGCTGTAATACGGTTTAATGCGATAGAAAAAGATGAGTATACAGAGGATTTTATTAATACGATGGGTGTTTTTGTTCGTTTGTATGCTTTCTTGTCGCAAATCATGCCTTTTCAGGATATAGAACTTGAAAAATTTTATGCTTACAATAGATTTCTTTTGAAGAAACTTCCTCCTCAAGTCGGTGGAGAGAGGTATAAACTTGGCGATGAAATAGCTATGGAATATTATCGTTTGCAGAAAATAGCTGAAGGAAAGATTGGACTGCAAAGAGATTCAGACGCAGCCATTAAACCCATTTCAGAAGCAGGAACAAAAAAGGATAAGGACGAATACTCCCGTCTTTCTGAGATTATCAGACTTCTTAATGACCGTTTTGCTACTGACTTTACCGAAGCGGATAAATTATTTTTTGATCAGATTGAAGAAGAACTTATGCTTGACGAAAAGCTTGGTGTTCAGGCAAAGACAAATTCAATGGAAAATTTCAAATATGGTTTTGAAGATGTATTTCTTACAAAACTTATTGAACGTATGGATCAGAATCAGGATATTTTTAAGAAGATTATGGACGATAAGGCTTTTGCCGGAGTGATAAAAGAATATTTACTTAAACGGGTTTATAAAAGGTTAAACGAGGAAGAAAATAAACAAACATAGCAAAAGAAATTATTATTTATAAGGAATAAATATGCAAGACCTTCTATGGTGGACAAGTTTAAATGAAGGAGAAAAATATCTTTTATCATTTTTATTTATAGATAGAGTAGGGAGCACGAAGGATTCAGAATATTATTCTAAAGAACTGGTTGGTACTCGTGCAAATTTATTTTATAAAATTGTTGAAGATAAAATAATTTCTTTTAATGGAAAACTTCTGGAATGGCATGGAGATGGGAATACAGCCTTTTTTTATGTTTCTAAGCCCGAATCTTTACAAGAACAGGCTGAAATTCTAAGTAAAAAAGCAGTTGATGTGGCTCTATCTATTTTCAGTGAATTAGTTCAACATGAAGAACTTAAAGCATATATAAGTATACATTTTGGTTTGCTATCATTTAAAAAAGAGATGGGTAAAATCAGTAGTGATGAATTAAATATAGCAGGTCATGTTCTTAAGTCATGTCCTGAAGCTGGGATTCTTTTGCATGAAGATGTGATAAGTTATTCACCGGATGATACAAAACAAAAATTTATATATTGTGGTACAACACAAAGAGATTTAGCTCCGGTATTTGTATATCCAAAACAAAGAGAAACATTAAAAAAAATTGATGAATTTCTCCCTCCGGATAAAGATAATTATAATGCAAAAAACAAGCATATTAAATTTACTAAAGAATTTTATGGGAAAATAATACCACGCGGATTAAGACAGGAAAAAATAGTACGCATTGATCTCCTTGATATTTATTCTCCATTAAAAATAAGATTACAACAAAAAGAAAGTTTAATAAATTTTAATGATAAAAAAGATTTACCTTCTCCCTATTCGAAAATTGAAACCTTGTCTTATCTAATGTCTGTTCCTGAAACAATAATAGAAAGTAGGCATAGTGTGATTCTTGGCTCACCCGGAGCCGGTAAATCTACATTAATTAAATGGCTTGCATTAATTTATGCGCAGGGGAAAATAAGTGTTATGGAAAGAATTGGAATTGAAGAAGAACTTTTCCCTCTGCCGATATCAATTGGACATCTTTCAAAAATATGGATTGATAATAACAAACAAATTGGAATGATGGATGCAATTATCAAATATTATGAAATTCATAATATTAATATTTCAGTTTTTATTAAAGAAATAATTGAAACAGGAAAAACCATTATTCTTTTTGATGGTCTTGATGAAGTTCAGTCTGATGCAGACAGAAGAGAACTCTCGCGATGGATAGAATCTTTTATAACAGCATTCCATAAAAATCGTTTTGTAATTACAAGCAGAATTGTTGGTTATACAGGTATTTCACTTGCAAACATAGATTTTTTTTACATTATTTTGAAATTGATATTTTAAATAAATTAGGAATTAAGAATAATTGGATTATTGATTTAATTAAAAAATCGTTAAATGATAAAAATTCAGATATTAAAGAGAAAGCAATTTATGCTATAGGTAAATTAGACATAAAAGAGAGTTGGGCTATAGATTTTTTAAAACAAATACTATCAAATAAAAATCATTCTCCAGAGCAATGGGATGCTCTTAATGCAATAGATCAACTGGAGATTAAAGAAGAATGGATACAAGAATTGGTTAAACAATGGATAAACGCAGATGATATTTACATGTTACGCTCTGCTATATATGCAATAGGTGTATTAGAGATAAAAAAAATTGGGCAATAGATGTAATAAAACAAGCTGTTAAAAATAAAGATAAATATGCGCGAAGCTTTAGTATTTATGCTATTGGAAAATTTGGAATAAAAGAGAACTGGGTTCAAGAAGTAATTGAAGAATTCATAATGGATGAAGATCAAGATGTACTTCGCAATACTTTTTATGCTATTAACAAATTAAATATAAAACCAAAACAACTAAATGAAAAAATAAAATATCTATTAGGGAACAGATCTATGGGAATGATACGTCTTGCAATTGCTGAAATTGGTGAACTAGAGATAAAAGACGATTGGGCAATTGATGCAATAAAAAAATGGTGGTTACATCTTGGTATAGAAAATACTGTTTACGAAGCTTTATGGAAATTATCACAGTAGCGGGCGAATTACAATTCGCCATTTTTAGGCTATCCAAAAAGGTGTAATTCCGCAGTTGATGCGGAATCTATATTTTGTAGCAATGGCTTAAATGCTGGATTCCCGCCTTCGCGGGAATGACGGGAAAGTGGTTTTTGCACCTTTTGTGACAGTCCCGAAATTATAAACTCTCAATTTCTTATATTTTAATTTAGGTATAAACACAAATGACATCAAAATATATAAATGTAATAAATTCAAGTAATCAATATAATAATTATATTCAAAAAAAACAATATTGGAACGCATATAAATATCTTGAAAAATATCTTGTTAAAGATCCTGATGATATATTTCTTTTAACAGAAATAGCATTTTTGTGTACTAATCACCTTAATGATCTGCCGCGTGCAAGTTTGTTTCTTAAAAAATTAATAAAAATAGATAAAAATTGGTTTCACTACTTTAACTTAAGCAGAGTTGAAGCTGAATTGGAGGATGTTGCAAGTGCTAAAGAACATATTATGATAGCCGAAAAAATTTTTGATGAAGAAAATGTTCCATTAAAGAATAAAAAAAGAAATTCGGTAGACCCTAAAAAGTTGATTGATGAAGCAAAAAGATTTATCCAGGCAGTTGAATATACAACTATAACTGCTCCAAAACTTCAACTTCAAATTAATAAAGCAAAACAAACACCCCCTCACACTGTTAATAAAGAAAAAGCAAAAATTATATCGAAAAAACAAAATGAACCACAAAAACAGAATTCACAAACTACAGTTGTGCAAAGCAGTATCGATATTCCATCTTATAGCATTCCTGTAAATTGTTCACCGGTTAATAAGGATAATTTATTAAATATGTTTCAAATCCAGTCAACGTTGAAAGATTGTCAGTTGTTTATCGAATACGCGTATCTTAATCTTCAAAAAGAATTTGACGATTTACTCTGTCTTAAAACAATGAAAGGGGTTGAAAAATATTGGTATCAAATTGAGACTGTTAAAAAAGTGTTAAAAAATTTTCATGGCCGTGTATTATTAAGCGATGAAGTTGGACTTGGGAAAACAATAGAAGCGGGGATGATACTTAAGGAATATTTATTAAGAGGTATGGTTAAAAATATTCTTATTTTAACCCCCGCGCCTCTGGTTTCGCAATGGAAAGAAGAAATGCTTGAAAAGTTTGATATAAATTTTGTCACAACTGATGATGCGTTATTTCATGATAATCATTTTTTGTTCTGGAAAAATAAATTTATTATAGCATCTATTCATACAGCAAAAAGCGCTAAGAATTCCGCAAACGTAATAAATGAATTTTTTGATCTTGTTGTTGTAGATGAAGCGCATCACTTAAAAAATCAAAATACACTTGCATGGAAATTGGTAAATGAAATAAAAAAACGGTTTATCTTTCTTCTTACTGCAACACCGGTACAAAATAATTTGATTGAGCTTTTTAATCTTATAACCTTGCTTAAACCCGGTCAGTTTAAAACAAAAAAATCATTCAAAGCCGAATATGTACAAAAAGGTGATGAAAGTAAACCAATACATAAAGATGCGCTTCGTGAACTATTAAAAGATGTAATGATACGAAATACCAGAAGTGCAATTGATGTAAAACTTCCTAAACGATTTGCAACAACATTAAAACTTGATCCAACAGAAATCGAACGAGAAATTTATATGAACATATCTGAATTTATTAAAGAAACTGGAGAAAATATTCCTTCACGCACTGTTCAGCTTCTCATGCAGGAAGCAGGAAGCAGTCCGTTTGCTTTAAAAAAGACTCTTATTAATTCACAATTTGCTCATTTATCAGGCGGTGTAGGTGCAATAATCAAAAAAATTGATAAAATTGATGTTATTTGTAAAGAGAAAGCATTACTCGAACTTATTTTAAAAAATCCTGATGAAAAAAAAGTTATTTTTACCCAATATTTAAAGAGTATGGATTATATAATGCATATATTAAATAAAAATAATTTAAAATTTGTCACATTTAGAGGGGACATGACAACGCATGAGAAAGATCAGTCAATAAATTCATTCAAAGAAAATGTTCCGATACTTTTATCCAGCGAATCAGGAGGGGAGGGGAGAAATCTGCAATTTTGCAATACGATTATTAATTTTGATTTACCGTGGAATCCTATGAAAATAGAACAGCGTATAGGAAGGCTTCATCGTATTGGACAGACCAGAGATGTTTTTATATTCAATCTATCTATCAAAAATACAATTGAAGATTACATAATAAATATTCTTGATAATAAAATTAATATGTTTGAAATGGTTATTGGTGAAATAGAACCTATTTTAGGTTATCTTGGAGAAGATAAAGAATTTGAGAATATTATTTTTGAAATCTGGCTAAGAAATAGTACTCAGGATAAAATTGAAAAAGGATTTAATGAATTTGGTGAAAATATGATTAAAGCAAAAACAGAATATTTAAACAGCAAAGAAATAGACAAGGAAATTTTTGGCGAGGATTATGAAGTATGAGGAATTTAAATGATTTTGTAAAAGATATTTTAATATATAAAGGCGCAATAGTAGAAGAGATGGATAATCAAATGGAGATTTTAGCGCCTGTTGATTTAGCGGAAACTCTTCAAATACCTGAAAATGCCAACCTGATATTTTCTCCAAAGGAAAATTCAAAACATATTTTTTTATCATATGATTCTGATGTTTTTAAAAATATAATAAAACTTTTCAATAACGATGGAAGATTTTGTACAATAAACATTCCGGCGCAATCGATAAAAATTGACAAAATGGAAAACAAACTTAATAACCAAATCATACTAAATAATGCTGTTTTTAAACTGGTTAAAAAAGAAGAAATACCAATTTCATATATTTTGTCTTTCTTTAAATATATGGCTATATCAGATGAAACTCAGGAAGGAATAACAGCATCATTATTGAACGAATTCAATCTTTCAACATCATATTTCAATATAGAAGATCTATTTTTTTTAACTAACAATTTGCAGGAACCTTTAGATAATGTCAGGAGAGAAGA
>JACQWU010000312.1 GCA_016209155.1 Candidatus Desantisiibacteriota bacterium
CGTTCTGAATAATCCTAAATATTCACTTGAATAGCTCTTTCACTATTAAGAACGCTTGATAGCATAGCAACCCCATTCTCGGTAAAAACATAAGGCAAATATTTGATATTCTTCCCTCTTTTCAAGATCACAAATTGTGACCTTGAAAGTTCAGATACCTCTTCCTGACTCAATTGAAACATAAAATCCAATGGAAATCTTTTGATGTTTCTTTTAACCGCCTGATTTAAAACTCTTGTCTCAACCTCATATAGAACGGCCAAATCTTTATCCAGCATAACTTTCTTATTTCTAATAAAAAGTATTTTATTTTCAATTTGATACTGAGACACAACCTCGATATCTTGCATATTTTCCTCCTTTAATTAACTTGCTAATTGCTCATAAATATTTATTTATAGAACCTGTTATGTAGTGGCAACCCTTGCGGGTTGCCCTTCTTTCGATTGCAATATTTTAACCGTTATTTTTTCCTTTTAATTTTGCTTTCTATTATCTTTGTTTCATTAACCAATATCTTTGTTTCATTAACCAAAACATCAAATGCATTCCCTTTTTATCATTAGCCAACGGTCTTTTCCTCGCGTACTGATCGTATTCTGTCTCGGCTTTTTCTATTGCAAGCTTGTGGGATATTTTGCCGCATGAGTTAAAATTTCCCTTTCATTGAGCTGTAAAAAACCATCCAACTTTTTAATCCAATCTTTCATATACATTGCAGGGCTAATTCATCAAAATAGTCAAAAGGTTGTTGGGGATTCTTTAACCCGTTCATCATCAAGGACAAAACCTTTTACAATATATTCCCGCAAATGACGCGTAGCCCATTGCCTAAAATGCATAGCTACTTTTGATTTAATCCGGTAAACAACTGAACCAATTCCCTTTCAGACACTCGTTCTCATAAAAAGCCCTTTTCCATGGGTCTTTAACAGAAATCAGGTCAATAAAATGTGTCCACGAAAAGTGGAAAAGTTTTTGAGCCGGAATCAGACGCGGACTTGATTTTGCGGACTTTACGGATTTCGTCACCGGCGGTGACGAAATAGTTAACTCATTTGGCAAAATTCCTTTATATAAATTCGCCACCACCGGTGACGAAAAGCACTCCTTTAACTGTGGGTACGTTACGCAAAATATACGCATACGCTCCAGCATACGAACTTCACAGCCGGAAACACCTCTGGATTTCAAATCGAGCGCTATTTTTTTCAAAAGCCCAATTCCGTAGTTCGCCCGGTCTTTCCCGTGTAAATTTTTATTAGTAAATTCTTGCGTTTGCTCTATCAAATTAATTTGATCAAGTTCTTTTATATTTAAAATTCCTGAAAGCGGATCTATGTAAAGACGATTAGTAAGATCGCCACCGGCATTATCAGGGTTCCAATCTGGCAGTCCTGCATGATGACCGGCAACAATATAAGCAATAATACGAGCAACGGCAGGATTTTTTATGCGCGAAAATGATAGAATTGCTCCAACAGTACTATGATTAGGACGTCCTCCATAACCTTCCATGTGGGCATCTTCATCATATCCTGACACTTTAGACAGATATTTTTGCCAGTCAGGAAGGTATTTTCCAAGATCATGCCAAAGTCCTGTAAGTTCAGCCCAATCTTGATTCCCAAATCCTGATGCAAAATCTTTCGCCTTATTTGCCGTTGCATAAAGATGTTCTTTTATACTCTGGGTTTCCCATTTTCCATTTGCATTTTTCTTTACATGCGCAAACATATTTTCCCCCCTAAAAACAAAAAAACCTTCGCCGGCTAAATCTAAACATAGATTCAGCCGGCGAAGGTTTTAGTTTTTTTGTATAAAGTCATCAATGGTAGCTCTTAACAAAAAGTGCCGGATTTACTCCTTCGAACTCAGCACGTTATCTGAAAGTGCCATTAATACGTATGCCTTTTTAAGGCATGGATGAATTGGCACTAAAATAAATGATAAATAATTCCTATCAGAGACAGAAGACACCCTGTAGCTTCTATCACAGGGTTCTTCCTATTTTTCATATAATACCACAAATCAACAAATTTGCAAGGTTTTTTTACTTATTCAGCCAAACACAAAATATTATTGACTTCCATGAATTTTTGGAATTATAATGAAATCAGATTTTTGGTTTGCCTATACATTTGAATAACCATTTTGGTTGGGGAGGAAAATGTGATAGACATTGCAATTAAATCCGGGAAAAAATTCATTCACCCATTACATGGAAACTATAAACCCTCGCAAATGCGTATCAAGATACAAAAAATCCGGTACATAGTCTTATCTCTTGTCATTATAACCATACTCACTGCCTGCGGAGGCAAAAGCAGGGGGAATAGCAATTCTAATTTAAAAAACACTGATTCATCACAGCCCTCTTTGTTTCCAGCCCCTGTTCAAACAGCTTCAACGAAGGGCGATATTTCTGCCGCTCTTGGCGGAGAAATTAGTGTTGGTACGGCTGTACTAAAAGTCCCTCCGGGAGCGCTTGCCAAAGATGCTTCATTGGAAATCCGGGAGTATGATGTCCCAACGCTCTTGCTTAACGCCGGAGATGGTGCGTTTGGAGGTCAGGTTCCTCTTAACAACCGCGCAGTAGCAATGGTAGCAAAAGACAAAACCGGCCTTAATGCGCCGGTCACGCTTGTGCTGCCGATAGATCCGAATCTTTTGCCTGAAAACATATCACCAGAGACAATTCATATTTCCGCTGTGGTCAGGGGCATGCTTGTACCTCAAGACCTGCCGGTTATATATGACCCGGCTTCGAATAAAATTTCCGTTCCTCTGGCTCTTTCTAATCTGCCATCAGCACATGAACTGAGTGCGGAGGGAATTCCTCCCCTTGGAGCAGGGATTCCGCTGCTTGTAATATTACCGCTTTTGGCGGGAAGTGAGCTAATAAACCCGGTCATTGCCACATATGACGACGCACGCTCACTCTTTATGTATGATGTTGTTAAGACTGACTATTTTTGCGTTAGATACAGACCGCAGTTCGCGTCAAAAGATCAGGCTGAAAAGATTGCTGCCGCCTTAGAGAAGGCACGACCTTTATTTGTAGATCAACTGGGATTTAATCTCCCAAACTTGTTTAACTTCGACTTCCGATACACTGTCTTTGTTGACGATTTTGAGAACTACGAATATGTTAAACGAGTGATAAAAAATACGAAAGCCGATGGATTTTGCCTTCCCGGATCTGCTCTTTTTGAGGGAGCAAGTTATATCAATGCCGCTCAGCCGAAAGACCAATGGCCAACTATCGCCGTGCATGAATACTTCCACGCACTTCAGTTTGGAGTGCTGGAGACTTTTATCCCTAACCTTGCTCACAAAAACTTATATCCCGAGTCCGGATGGATGTTTGAAGGTTCCACCTCAGCCCTGGCTGGCAGGGTAATGCAAGGCGAAACTACTAAACCGGCACGTGTATCATATTTGGTTGACCAAAATTTTCCCCAGCTTGTTTCTCTCTTCGATCCTAATCCCTATCCGGTGGCTGGTGTAGCCCAGGACTTTTT
Organism: Candidatus Desantisiibacteriota bacterium; assembly: GCA_016209155.1. Classification (GTDB taxonomy): domain Bacteria; phylum JACRDZ01; class JACRDZ01; order JACRDZ01; family JACRDZ01; genus JACQWU01. The sequence continues at coordinate 3,525 of JACQWU010000312.1, forward strand.
TTATTTTCTGGAGAAGCACTATGGTAATGTAAACTTCTACAAACCGATGTTTGCGGCACTTTGCTCAGAATTTGCGACAGGCATCCCGGCTTCAGTCGCCGCGGCAGATGAGGTAATCAGACAATTGGATTCAACAGCCACAGACAACCTTGGGAAGTCATGGACAGAGTTTGTAAAGGATATGTGGATCGACCACCCGACCGAGTATGGCGGCAAACTCTTACCTAAACATTTATGGGACATAGAGCCCACGGGCAAAATCGATGACCGGACAATCACCATTCCGCCTCTCTGCTTTTATGTGAGGGAATATAAAATACCGGCTCTTGGATTAGCGCCTCAAAACACCGATTTCGAACTCAAAATAACCATACCCTCACAAGATACACAGTGGTTCACTTTCTGGCTGGACGTCGAAAAGGATAGCTCCAGGTTATCCGGTTATCCGGATCTCATTGTCCCGATTGACAGACCGGAAACAGTGCGTGTACCAAATTTACGTTCAGCGGTAGACAACAAGGTCAGGCTGATTACCGTCAGCAGAAACCCGTTTAAAAACGGTAATATCGACATCAGACTCGAGGCTAATCTGAGCGCGCCGCTCACACCTAAACTAACACTCCAGGCTAAAGATGAATCAATCAACATGGTGTACGGGGTGGATGTATCCGGCGAAAATGCCTGTATCGTTACGTGGGGAGGATACTCTGATAAAAACGCAAGACTACGCATTTATGATGCTGCAGGGGCTGTTCAAAAAGGTTCAGTTGAAGTAATATGTGCTACCGGCGTTAAGATGTCTGGAGGATATGCGTACGTAGCCACCGGCTATAGGAGTCCTGCAACCTATATAGATATGGGACTATTTACCGTGGTAGATATATCCAGCCCATCAGCTCCAAAAATCGCCGCTGATATAGGACTGGACGGGAAAGTCAGATCAATAGACATTGCTGGAACTACTGCCTACGCGACTGTTTATAATCAGGACAATTATAAATATAACACACTATGGCGCATAGACGTCTCCAATCCCTCATGGTGCGATAAACCGCCATGCAGTCTCTTCAATTTTACTACACCTGTATATACAGGTCTTGAAGGGGGTTATGATATAAAAATTGTGAATAATCTGGCTTTTATCGGCGACGGAATCGGCGGGCTTAAAATCATCGATACCGCAAATTCAGAGCTCATCGGAGAATGGGACCCGGACGAATCGGGATCAGTGCATGGATTGGCAGTAGACGGAAATCGGGCATACCTTGCTGATGTCGAAGAGGGTATATGGATTATGGATATATCGGACCCGGCAGTACCAAAGGTAATAGGAAAGTCAGACATCGCAGGATTCAGCAAGGTTGCAGTCTCAGGACGCTGGCTTTTTGCAGCGGGAAGCAGCGGACTTGCAGTGCTGGACATCGCAAGTGAAACCTCACCGGTCTGGCTCGACACCTACTTTAACACCCCGAGTCAGGCAGAAGACATTGTCTGCCAGTTACCGCTTGTATACCTGGCTGCCCGCAGCGGGTTATATGTTTTACGCTTTGAATAGCAAAACTAACATATAGGAGCTAAACTTGCATATATGTTTTTTTCAAGACCAACCTTTTTATACATATTATAGAAAAATATATCTCCAAATGATTTAATATTTTCTTTTTGCAATGGCTTAAAGGAAATTCCATATTCATTTTTATTATTGGTTCTTATTATTTGACCTTCAACATTTATTGTTTCACATTCAAATTGCACAGATGGTATCAAAAGTTCAATTGCAGTATTTAAAGGCAGTGTTTCATTTGTTAATAAAAGACATCCGTTATATGAAATATCTTTTATTAAAGCATCAATTAAATATGCAGTAGACTGTATATTTTTATCTTCCTCCTTAATTCTGTATTTAAGATTTATTGGAACATCTAATCGTGACGCTTTCCTTCTGTTTTTAACACTCTCAATATTATTCATATTTGTTTCCTCCTTAAATAATTAAAGATATAACCTGAATCTTGCACTTCAGATTCAGGTATAAAATTTCAAAAAACCCTTATACCATATTTATCGATTTTTTTTTATACTTCTTTAATTATTTATTTACAAATTTTAATCAAAAATCCCAAGCCATTTACCTGCGGAATAGATTTTATCGCTTAGTCCCAGTTCTTTTTCATAATACTCTCCCGCTAAATAGGCTTCTTTTACAACAAATCCGCATTGCCCTGATTTCATTGATTCAGCGGCATTTCGTGTCTGCTGTTCAGTACCGGCAAGCGCAACCGGAACACGTACTACCTGTTTCATGCTGTTAGTAAAATTACTTCCTGTTGCAGCATCAAGGATTGAAATCGGGAAACTTGCTACTCCCAAAGCAACTTCGGCAGTTCCGGATGCAGTTGCGCGAATAACAGTAGCAGTTGTACTTTGTCCTTCATCCATTGACATTTTTGCTTCACTATAAGCGCCCAGAACAAAATTACCTACATTCCCGATTAAGTTTGCGCCTCGGGCTAATTTTGTAGCAGTCACAGCACCTTTCATACTATATGTTCCTGATGCTCTTCCTGCTTCAACAAGATTTTTCCCTACTTTAATAAAACCTTCTTTTGCACCTTCAGCGCCTAAACTTACACCTAAATTTGCATAATCCGGGTCAAGACCTGAAGCAGATTCGGGAGAATAATTACCGGATTGTTTTCCGGGATTAGCGGGCTGCCCTGCTCTTCCATCAAATGCGCTGCCATTATCAAAACTAAAACCAGCATTATAATCACTGAACCCGCCAAAACCATTCATCCACGGTCCCAATGAGCCATCATACACACACCCGAAATCAATTCCCCTGTATTCTCCGTCTGCATGATAAGTGAGACTGCCTTTATTCTCACCAAGTGCATTAATAAGCATTGTAATACTTTCATCTCCGAAAGTATTAGTTGGAAAACCTAATATATCATAAGCATCATTATTGGTTATAGCACCAAACATGACACCCATGTATGTACTTGCGACCGCCATATCTAAGCTATCATCGCTTCCATATTCTGCAACCGGGATATCACTTCCATACATAAGTTTTGATGTATTATAATTTGATTCAGTACTTATTTGAACTATTATAATAAAAAATATTATTTGCAGTCTCATTTTCATTCGTTAAAATATATGAAGTCTTATTTCCGTTAGCATCATAATAAGTTCGAGTTTCATATTTGTTTATACCTTCAAAACCCCCGGTTTCTTTTATTACTCTGCCCATTGAATCATAAATATAATTAATAATTTCACCGGATTCTCTATCAATTCTAATAACACGGCCTGCTTTATCTCTCGTTTCCTCAAAATTTCTAAGCAGTGTTGTATTATAATAATGAATTGTTGATTTAATCCTGCTGTTTTTATCATAATCATAAAAAGTTTTTGCACCGCTTTTTCTTTTTACGGAAACACATTGCCCGTTTGCATCGTAATCAAACAAAGAGGTATCTCCCTGAAAAATAATTTTTGAACATTTGTCTATTTGATTATACTTATAAATTGTTGTATGCCCTTCAGGCCCTATTTTGGATGTTAAATTTCCTTCATTATCATAGGCATAATTTACCGATTTATGCATATTGTTATCTGTATATAATGTTTTATTGCCGAAAATATCATACACATATGAAAAATCACTGCTTGAATCTTTTGCGGTTAGAAGTGAGCCGATTGCATTATAGGTAAAACTTGATTTGGTTAAATCAGGAAAATTCTGTTCAACAAGACGATTTAAAGAATCATAACTGTTTACTGTTGTCAGCCCTTTTGCATCAGTATGAGAAACTAAATTCCCTTCTGCATCATAACCATAATTCCATGTGCAATTATCAGGATTAGTGCTTTTTATCATTCTATTTAAAGCATCATACTCTCTTTTCCATTCAAAACCGCGTTTATCTATATACGAAATACAGTTACCGTTTGCATCATAAGTTCTTAAATCAGAATAATTTAATTGATCAGTCACACTTTTTATTTGATTAAAATCATCATATGAATATGAAATATGATTTCCTTCCTGATCCTGATAGAAAATCTTATTACCATAAGCGTCAAATTTTGTTGAATCTGAATTTCCATATACATCAATAGTTTTAACTAATCGATCTAAATTGTCATAAACATAATTAATTTCATTACCCCTGGCATCAATTGTTTTACTTAAACGGCTTGCATTATCATATATTGACTGTCTATTATTACCCAAAGGATCATTAATAGCACAAATATTTCCATTATCATCATAAGAAAAATTTACAGTATTTCCATTTCTATCAGTCTGCGAAAGCATTTGTCCGAATACGTCATAATTACTTTGAGTAAAATTATTTAATGGATCCGTAATACTAATCCTGTTTCCGAAATTATCAAAGGAATATGTCCATGTGTTACTAAGTGCATTGGTAAAACTTGCGATACGATTAAAATTCGGCTCATAAGTCCAGGATGTAACATTTCCCAGCGGTTTTATAATTTTGGTTATATTCCCATTTTCATCATAAATAAAAGATGTAGTAATCCCGTTTTTATCAGTAATAGTAGAAAGAGATTTAGTGTTATTCCATGTAAAAATTATATTTTTATTCAGCGGGTCTTGAATTGTGCTAATCAAACCGGCTGAATCATAAATAAAATTAGTTGTTTTGTTGCTTGGGTCTGTTACTTTTGTAGTATCATTATTAAATTCAAAATTAAAAGAACTATTTGATTTTGTTATAGTTTTTGGAATTATTGAATCTCCCGTAGTTAAGTATTCCACATTAGCGGCTTTATTATTTTTATCAATTATTTTAGTGATATTGTTTTCGGAATTATATTCAAATTGATCAGCATTATTCAGGGGATCAGTTATAGAAATTAAATTCCCTTTATCATCGTAACTAAATTTATAAGACCTGATGTCATTTAAATTTGTGTCTTCAATTTCAACTAACATATTATCATTATCGTATATAAAATTATAACTTCTTCCGCCGGCATCATTAATTGATGTAAGCAGATAATCATCATTCTCATAATTAAAAATAATACTATTATTATTAGGATCATTGATTGATGTTATTTTTTTGTGTGTTATATTGTTAAAAATATATTTAATCCCATATTTTGTTGTTAAAGTAATGACTCCGGAGTTATCCTCCAAAATTTTCATATAAACACCGGCAGGTGCGGCATAATCCGTCCCGTTTTTAATGAATTTATCCTGCCTCCCGTCTCCCCATATAATATAAATATTTCCGGAAGAATCTTTTGTATATCTAATATTATATGAATGATTCCAACCATTGCCCCATTTAGACCGTATCATTCTATGATCAGAGTTATATGTTAAAAAAATTTCCACAGGGATACCTTTCCCGGGAATAATAAAAATACTCCTTTGAACAATAATGTACTTGCATTGATAGTTGATGTATCCATTGTTTCGCTAAATACGGCGCTGATTTCTGTATTAACAGCAATATCTTTTGAACCGTTTGCAGGAATTACGGAAATTATATTTGGAGGGATATTGTCCTGATCCGAAAAAGATAAATTTAAAACAGTTGTTGTTCCATATTTAACTTCAGTTGACTTATAAATTTTTTTTAAATCCGATTTTGCAAATATGGTATAAAAACCCGGAGCATCTAAATAAAAAGAATAATTTCCATTAATATCAGTTCTGGTATTATGTCCTGCTATAGTATATACTTTCGCATCATTTACCGGACTTTCATTTTCATCTACTACCTGCCCTTTTAATTCACAAGGTTTATAATTCGTTCCATATTGACCTAAATTGCTTCCGGCCCTTGCAAAAATAGTACTGTGGAGAAATAACAAAATTAAAACAATCAATGGATTTTTAATTTTCATTACATATCCTCCTGTGATAAATTTTAAATTTCAAATCTCAAATCACTATATTTTCTTTCCGGTATTTAATAAGCGCTTTTATCCCGTCATAAGCCAGAATAATTGCCGCGGCAAAAAGTGCCATGCCGATTATACCTGCGAAAAGATTTCCTATAATTGAACTTGAAGTTAACTCTTTACCTGTAAGGTCAATACCTTTTACAGCCTGTTCGATAAGCTGATAATCAGTAATTGCAAGCGCTGCCATAGTTGTCAGATACATAAAAATCATGGGATAAAAAGTAAAATAAGAAGGTTTTTTCTGAGAGACCAGCCATATACTGCATATTAAAAGCGCCAGGCTTGCCATCAACTGGTTTGCTGAACCGAATAATACCCAGATATAATTAAAAGTACCGGTATATACAAGGATGAATGTTAATACAAGTGCCAGCAATGTACCAATTATCTGATTTCGCAGAAAAGGTAATGTTTTGCCTAACAGTTCGTTTGTAGCTATACGCATAAATCTAATTACAAGATGAAGTATTGTAATAGCTAAAATTATTATCATTACAGGTCCATAAGCATTGCCCCATGCAGCCGGAAGACCTAAATAATGAAAAATATCACCCATCCCGTTTCCAAATAATGTAAACCATGGACCTTTTGATGTTGATACACTTACTATTATAAGAGCAAGAAGCGCCAGTATCATTTCCAGAAACATTGCGCCCGCGGCAACAGGCCTTGCGTCAGTCTCTTTTTCCAGCTGCCGTGATGTTCCGGTTGATGAAACTATGCTGTGCCATCCGGATGTTGCTCCGCAGGCAAGCGTGACAAAAAGCATAGGCCATAAAGGCATATTATCAATATTAAATTTAGTAAATGCCGGTGCGGTTAAATTTGGATGTCCTATTATTACTCCTAATATAATACCTATCATCCCAATAAAAATAATGTAAAATCCAAGATAATTAATCGGTTGAACAAAACTCCATATTGGAAGTATTGAACCGAAAAATGAAAAAACTAAAGCAAAAATTACCCAAAAAATCTGATTTGCCTCAGGGCTGCCGAATTTAAGCGGCAATGAATTTCCAAGTACCATAGCTCCGTAAAATAAAGAAAGTCCAATAATTGTAACAATCGCCAGATTAATCTGACTTTTATAAATCATGAAACCGACAAAACAATTGCACTTGTATAATCCTGTACCCATCCGCTAAAAAAAGTACCCAGTAGAATCCATAAAAGACCCGGAAGCCAGCCCCATTTAATGGCAATTATCGGACCTAAAACCGGCGCCGCTCCCGCTATGGATTTAAATTGGTACCCAAAGAGAATATTTTTTGATGTAGGCATAAAATCCACTCCGTCAGCATACATTCGCGCCGGAGTCGCGCGTTTAGGATCACTTTTAATGATTTTTTCATCAATGTACTTAGCATATACATTTATACCTAAATAATAAACAATTACTCCAAGAACAAGTATAATAACTGAATTCATAGAATCCTCCCTGTTAGAATCTCAAATCTCAAATTTCAAATTACAGACAATGACTCATTCCAAATATTTAATTTATTCATTCTCTATCACTGTTCATTTTACTTTTTAATATTCTTATATTTTTATAAAATTTAAATATCCTGATAATCTTTGAAGATTATCGGTAAAGATAAGTAATCCTATAATAATCAGCAATATACCGCTTAAAAATTCAAGCACGCGAAAATATTTTCGTATTTTAGTATAAAATGTTAAAAAATGATTAATAGTAAGCGCTATCAGAAAAAAAGGAATTCCAAGGCCCAGAGAATAAATACTTAATAATGTTATACCCTGCAATATTGTTTTCTGTGTTCCGGCATAAAATAAAATACCGGCTAATATCGGGCCGATGCATGGAGTCCAGCCAAAAGCAAATGCCATTCCAATCAGGACAGGTGAAAAAAAATTCAGTTTAATATTTTTAAAATTAAAACGCTTCTCCATATACATCCACTTGAAATTCAATATTCCCATAACATGTAAACCAAAAAGAATTAAAACCATACCTGCTATTTTCATAAGATGAGTATATCTGCTTAAAAGAAATCTGCCCATTACTGTTGCCGATGCTCCCAGCACAATAAAAATTATAGAAAACCCCAGAATAAACAAAAAAGAATTTAATGCTACCTTATACCTGACTTTATTTTTTGCATTTCCGGTATTAATTTCTTCTATGGATATATTTGTTATATATGAAATATAGGGGGGAATGAGCGGCAAAACACACGGAGAAAAACATGAAATAACCCCCGCAAAAAAAGCCGCAATCAAACTTATTTCCTGCATATCATCTCCTCATTAAAATTTCAAATTTCAAATTTTTTTATCATATCATTTTTCTAAAAATAAAAAACTTGACAATGTGATGTTATTTACATTAATATATATAACTTACAACTTTATAATATTTTAAATTCCAAAAAAAAGGGGGATACCTGTGCCAACTCATAAAGCTGCAGAAAAAAGAATACGTGCTGATAAAAAACTAAGCCTGCGCAATGCATCAGCAAAATCTACATTGAGAACTTTACGCAATAAAGTACTGAAGGAAACAAACAAAGAAGAAGCTGTTAAAACATTAAACACGGCAATTTCAGGCTTTGACAAAGCAGCACAAAAGGGAATTATTCATAAAAATACTGCTGCGCGTAAAATTTCCCGTTTAGCAAAAAAAGTAAATGCAATAAAATAAAGAACCCTGTGGCAGAACCACAGGGCATATTCCGTCTCTTAAAACTTTTTATTTCAACCGGTTCAGTTCACCGGCATTTCAGATAAACAGGCGGTTTTTTACCGCCTGGAAATTGCGCATCAATTATTTTTTTATTCCTTTTCAATAATCTGTATTACTATTTTACGGGATAAATTTTTTATCAATCTTACCATTGCATCCTGTTCTGATTGCCTCTCCGGATAATTGTAAGATTCACTAATATTTTTCTTTTCAAGTATTACATTTCCCTTCTTATCCTTAAGTATAATATTAATTATTAATGTAAGCTTATTCTCAAGCACATTATTACTTCTGTCTGTATTTACAGGTTGTTTCAAAAACTGTACTATCTCACCGCTTAAACTACAGTCAGATTCAGACTGCTCGACGACTTTTAATCTGCCATCCATAATTAATTCTTCAATAATTGCATCTGAAAGCAGGTTCTCCAATCTATATTTTAAAGTTTTATTCAAAAACATTGAGACATTAATATTTCTGATATTTTCAGGTAAAATTCTATTTGCTGTATAAGAACATCCTGATACAAAAATAAACAAAAAAAGAACTACTGCAAAAAACTTTGATTTATTTTTTTTAATTTTTTCCAATTTTCAATTTTCCTTTCTTATAGGATGTTAATAGATAGCGAGGCTAAAGCCTCGCACTACAAATACAATATATTTAATAAATTTAATGAAGATACCCTGCGGCAGAGACCGCAGGGTATCTTCTGTCTCTGATAGGAATTCTTTATTATTTATTTTTGTGCCAATTCATCCCTGCCTTAGAAAGGCAGGGTATTAATGGCACATCCAGATAAAAATTGGTGGAGACGGTGGGAATTGAACCCACGTCCGAAAATAGTTTATTATCTGCATCTACATACTTAGTTCAGATTTTTTTTCTTACCTTAAAATCTCCTCTGAACAGGACACCTGAAAAAAAGTTCAGGCATAAATTTTAAAGCGCAGCCTATATGAATTTCGCCATACCGCTTCGGCGTTGGCACAGCTATTCTGCCATAATCGACATTCAGCATAACCTTGCAGACCAGGCCATGAAGAACGTAGCAAACTTATTTAACTAAGCTGCTAAAGCTAATTCTTGGTTAGCATTTAAATGTTTCCATTTGTTTTACGAGCCAATGGGACCTCGGTATGCAGCCTATAACTCCCTAAATCCGTCGAACCCTTTCGTCCCCAAAGAATCAAATAAACTAAATAATACATTTACTATTTTACTATCTTCCGGAAGCTGAGTCAACGGAATTCCTTTTTTATCATATTCAGTTACTTTTTCGTCCTCAGGTAACATCCCGAGTAATAATAAATTATTTTCTAATATTTCTTCATAATATTCTTTGTCATACTCACCTGATATTCTATTTATTATAAGCACCTGCTTCTTTATATTTAATTTCAACTCCTCAACAAGTTTTTTAATCCTTAATCCCGCCTGAATGCCCCTCCATGACGAATCTGAAACAATAATTAAGAGATCAACATTCTGTGTTGTATGACGGCTAAGATGTTCCATCCCTGCTTCATTATCTATTACAGTAAAAGCATATTTACTGCTTAAATCATCCATTGCCTTTTTTATCTGATTATTTGCCGCGCAGTAGCAGCCTGACCCCTCCGGTCTGCCCATTACAAGCAGATCAACTTTTGATCCTTCAACCACTGCCTGATTTATCATTAATTGGAAATATTCTATTCTGGACATCCCGCCGGGCATATTTTCATCATTTTCTCTTACTTTTTCTCTTATACTTCCAATAGTATGATCTACCTTAACTCCCAAAACCTCATTTAAATTCATATTGGGATCCGCATCAATAGCGAGTACCGGTTTTTTAAATTTTTCATTTATATATCTTATCAACAAACCGCAAATTGTGGTCTTCCCCGTACCCCCTTTTCCGGCTACAGCAATAATAAAACTCATATATCTCCTAATTTTTTCCATAATGGTAACATGGGATAAAGAAATTTGTCAAGAGAACGTAATTCCAAAATTTAATGAAAATTTGACAAAAGTTTTATTTTTGCCTATTATAGTATAGGTATAGTGAATACATAATATTAGAATATTTTTCAAATTAAATTCGGGAGATTAAATCATGATTTCAAAAAAATCTATTTATTTTATAATTGCTTTTATCCTGATGTCCTTTATAGCGCGGAATATTATAGCAGGGGCAGATTATCTTGATATAGAAAAGAAAGCTAAAGAGGATATAACCAGATTTGAAAATGAAAAACAAAATGCGAAAAAAAATGTTGAGATAGCCTATTATGATTTTTTACTGGCTGAACGCTACCTGCTCTATCCGCATCGTAATATCGATAAAGCGGTAAAATTACTGGAAGAAATTTCAGAAATTGATCCTAAAGGAAAATATGGCGATGATGCTTTATTTTTTCTTGGATACATATTTAGAAAAGAAAAAAAAGATGCGGAAAACTCACTGAAATATTTTAAACTTTTGCTGGAGAAATATTCCAATGGAGCAGATAATACTGAATATTTTTATGATGACATTTATAGTACACGAAATAAAAAAACCTGGAATGATGATGCCGAGTATCAGATTGGAATAATTAATAGATTTATGCTCAAGGATACAAATGCCGCTATTGAAAACTTCCAAAAATTACTTATAAATTATCCTAAAAGTCCTTTTGCAAATGATGCCTTATATGAAATGGCTTTGATCTATGAAGAAAATCAGGATTGGGAAAAAGCTTATGAATTATATCAAAGAATTTGTGAAGAATATCCGTTTGGCACAGCCGATCTTTATTTAAGAGGAACAATGAGCGCAAGTCTGCTTGCCAAACAAAAAATTGAAGCGCTTCACCTTCAGCATAATACTCCTCCATTCACATTAAAAAATAGTTCTTTTATTAATCCTGATACTGAACTGGAATGCAAACTCCTTACAAAGGAAGCCATACCCGAAGGAGAAAATGTAAAAATTTTATTTGAAAGAACGAATAAATCATCTTATCCGATAATTCTTTCCAGTGTATATTCTGTTGAAAAGGATTCAACCCCTTCTTTCTGGTCACGCTGGGGTTCAACTGAATATACAGTTACATGGATTAATACCAGAGCCGGTGATCTAAGATATAACGAAGGAGAAAAACGCATGGATGAATTTCCGGTATTAAAACAACTCACCCCTGACTGGTATCCATATGCATCCGGACTTTTACTCCCCGGACAATCAAAAAGCTTTTCTTTAAAACAATATATACAAAATGAAAATCCAATAAAGATTAAACTGATTTACCTTCCTGTTTCTTTCAGCAGATTATCGGAAGCAACTGTTTCTCTGTCAATTTATAAAAAAATACCTAATTTTACTGCCGGCTTTAATGTAAGCGGGGCAGTTTCATACGGACATCCTATCGCAGAGGAACTTGAACAGGGAAGACACGGGATATTAATTTTTACTATCGGAGGACTTCCTGATTTTTCCGAATATGAATATTCTTTTACAGTTAAAACTAAAGCACAGGAATTTTCCTTAAGCAAAGCTATTGAAGCAATCGGCGGAACCAGGCCTGATAATTTTTTATATTCAAAAAAATCTAATGCATGGATTTTATCCTCAGATAATAATTTATGGATAGTAACAAAAAATACAGTGGATAAATTATCAAATATTTCTTTCCATGTTTTTGAATATATAGAAAACAATTCATTTAAACCTATGCTTTTTATAAAAGGAGACACACCCAATATAAATAAACATCCATTGATTAAAAAATTAACATCGGTTTATAAAAGCGAAATAAAAGAAAATTTTATAATTATATCCTTAAAAGATGAGGATGTACTTGAAGTAATAAAAGAACTTAATAAAAACGAATTACGGATAACAGTAGACTCATGGTATCTGAATCCTATATTATTGGTAAGTGAGTAGACCCGGGGTTAAGATCAATCGCATTAAATTTATTCATAGCGCATGATATCCCGTCATTGATAAAAACATCTACCGCCTTTATCGCAGTTTTAATGATATTCTCTTTAATCAGAGTAATTTCTTCACCTGTAAAATTCATAAGCACATATTTTTTTAAATCTAATTTTGATAAACTATCTCCAATACCAATTCTAAGACGCGGGAATTTATCTGTACTAAGGCTGTCAATTATTGACAACAGCCCATTATGTCCGCCATGAGTTCCGGACGGACGAAAACGGAATTTTCCAAATGGAATATTTACATCATCGCTTATTATCAAAATATCTTCGAGAGAAATAGAAAAATCCATAATCAGTTCGCTGAGCGCTTTACCGCTGGAATTCATATAAGTCTCTGGTTTTGCAATTATTATTTTTTTACCGTCCTGTTCCGATTCATTTATCATTGCCAGTAAACTATTACACTTTTTAAAATTGAAATTCACATTATGATATGCGGCATAAGCATCAACAACTAAAAATCCGATATTATGTCTTGTAAAAGAATATTTCTGACCCGGGTTCCCCAGCCCAACTATTAATTTGCGTATCATTTATATTCTCAAGTTAAATGGGGCTGCCCAAAAAGGTACTAAACACCGCTTTATGTCATTCCCGCGAAAGCGGGAATCCAGTATTTAAGCCATTGTTCTAAAAGCTGGATTTCGCATCAAAGCCTGTCCTCAACTAGATTGGGGATGCGGAATGACACCTTTTTGGACAGCCCCTCTCTTATGAAGAACCCTGCGGCAGAGACCGCAGGGTATCTTCTGTCTCTGATAGGAATTCTTTATTATTTATTTTTATGCCAATTTATCCCTGCCTTAGAAAGGCAGGGTATTAATGGCACATCCAGATAAAAATTCATATAACCTGAATCTTGCACTTCAGATTCAGGTTATTACTATTTTTTTTCTTTGGTTTCTTTAGTAGCTTCTTTTGGAGTTTCCTTAGCTTCTTCTGCTTTACCTTTCTTAGCCACTAATTCCGGTTCAGCTGCCGCAGTAGTTCCTGCAGCTGCCTCTTCTTTCTTAACTACTTTTTCTTCTTCTTCTTTACGTATTGTTGAAACAACAACTATAGTCATATCAGGCTGTGATACAATTCTAACCTTGTCAATTGGAGGAATAGATTTAACATGATATGATTCGCCGATTTTTAAAGCTGTAACATCAATAGTGATATTCGGGGGAACATCCTGCGGGAAACATTCTACTTCAATCTCATGAACCAGATATTCAAGAACACCTCCGGATTTTACCCCTTCTGCTTTACCCTGAACTTTTACAGGAACCGAAATACGTATTTTCTTATCCAGTGCAACCTGCTGAAAATCCACATGAATAACATTATCTGTCAGTGGATTCTTCTGAATATTTTTCAATATAGCTGTTTTTGTACCGATAACAGCATCATTTTCATCAATCAGTTTGAGAGGTAAAATAATATGTTCGTTTTCCTGATTTGCCATAAGTTTTGAAAATGTATTTGCACTCACGGTAATATTTGTATTCTGCTCATTATTACCATAAATTATACCCGGTATCTGACCTGTCTTTCTCATTTTTTTTGCTTTGCTTTTGCCCTTACTTTCTCTTATTTTAACAACTAATTCTATCTGTTCCAACTTAATGCTCCTTTCTTAAAATAGTGATTATTAATTATTTATCACTATCTGTTTATTGTTATTTATTATCTTATTGCAGGGGCAGTTCACCGTGCCTGCCTAATTCTTGCACCTGCCCTGAATTTTATATAAAAAGTGAACTTACCGAAGTATTTTCATGTATACGCTTTATTGCCTCCCCCAAAAGTTCCGCCACAGAAAGAATTGTAATTTGCGGAATCATTTTTTCCGGAGGAATAGGAATAGTATTGGTTACCACTACTTCTTTAATGGCTGAATTTTTAATACGTTCAATTGCAGGGCCTGACAATATAGGATGTGTCCCGGCGGCAAAAATTTCCTTAGCGCCGCGCTCTTTTAGTACTTTTGCTGCTTTTGTCAATGTCCCCGCTGTATCTATTATATCATCAAGTATTAATACGCTTCGCCCCTCTATATCTCCAATTATATTCATAACTTCTGCTTCATTCGGGCCCACTCTCCTTTTATCAATAATAGCGAGAGAAGATTTGAGTCTCTTTGCCACAGCTCTTGCTCTTTCCACTCCGCCGGCATCAGGAGATACCACAACCAGATTGGGAATATTTTTTTTATTAAAATAATCAACCACTACCGGTGCTGAAAAAAGATGATCAACCGGGATATCAAAAAATCCCTGTATCTGACCGGCATGAAGATCCATTGCCACGAGTCTATCTATACCGCTTGTAGCAAATAAATTAGCCACCAGTTTTGCGGTTATTGGAACTCTCGGCTCTGTCTTCCTGTCCTGTCTTGCATAAGCATAATAAGGAATAACAGCTGTTATTCTCTGAGCGGAAGAACGCCTTAAAGCATCTATCATTATCAATACTTCAAGTAAATTTCTATTAACATCTCCGCAAACAGCTTGAATTATAAAAATATCTCCGCCGCGCACATTATCAAGAATCTTAACAAAAATTTCACCATCGCTAAACTGCAGAGTTTCCGAATTACCAACAGGTATTTTTAAATAATTACAAATTTCTTTTGCCAAAGCCGGATGAGCAGTACCGGAAAAAATTTTCAGTTCAGGCATTTTGTTCTCCTATTAAAATGCATAGTAATATCAAAATTTAACCACATAGAACACAGAGGATTTCATATTTTATCAGTGTTCTCTGTGGTGAAATTTTTTTCCTATAGCTCATTTTTTTATCCTTTTATTTTCGACAGTGCCAAATACATCATTGTAGAACATATGTATTTATTACTTATTATGACTTATTTTCTTTTTCCTTTTCTTATTATATTCCGCTATATTAAACTGTTTTTCACGGGCAATTCCAAGGGCTTTTTCCGGAACATTCCTGGTTATAGTAGATCCTGCGGCAACCAAAGCGCCTTTTTTTATGCTAACAGGCGCAATAAGATTTGTATTGCTTCCAATAAAAACATTATCCTCTATAATTGTTTTATGCTTACTTTCCCCGTCAAAATTACATGTTATTGTTCCCGCGCCAATATTAACATCTTTTCCTATATCACTGTCACCAATATAACTCAAATGAGAGACCTTACTTCCCTCTCCAATATGAGATTTTTTTATTTCACAAAAATTTCCAATCCGCGTACTCGCTTCCAGAACTGTTCCCGGGCGAATATTGGCAAAAGGACCTACTTTAGCTTCTTTATTTATTATACCTTTAATTACTCTTGAATTATTTAATTCTACTCCATTGGATAAAGAAGAGTCCTTTACATAAGAAAACGGACCTATTATACAATTTGATTTTATTATACTCTTACCTTCGATTATTGTAAAGGGATAAATTGTTACATCATTTTCTATTTTAACATCCGCATCAATAAAAGTACTTTCAGGATGAATAATAGTAACACCGTTTCTCATCCAGTATTCTAAAATAGACTTACGTATAAGCTCAGAAACTTTTGCAAGTTCAGAGCGGTTATTAATCCCCATAATTTCCTGCTGGTTTTCTGCTTCCTGCGTATTTATTTTATATTTTTTCTTTGAAAACATTTCTATAACATCTGTAAGATACAACTCTTTTTGTTTATTATCAGGCTGTAAAAATTTCAGCATTTCAAATAATTTGCGCGAATTAAAACAATAAATACCTGTATTTATTTCTTTAACTTTTTTTTCAAGAATAGTAGTGTCTTTTTCTTCTGTAATTTTAATCACTTCATTCTGTGAATTGCGGATTATCCGTCCATAACCTGTTGGATCTGTCATTACACATGTTAATATAGTTACACCTGCACCTGTAGAATTGTGAGATTTTATCAAATTCTGTATGGTTTCTTTTTTTAAAAGCGGAGTATCTCCGTAAAGTATCAACACATTTCCATTGTAGTTTTCTAATTCCTTCTCAACCTGCATAACTGCATGGCCTGTCCCCTGCTGCACATCCTGGATGACAAAAGAAATATCTTTTTCATCTTCCAGATTCCTTTTCACAAGTTCTTTTTGATTGCCGATGATTACTATTTTATTATCCAGTTTTATAGTACGGATTACATCCAATATATATTTAATCATTGGTTTACCGAGAATCGGATGCAATACTTTTGGCAAAGCCGATTTCATCCTTGTTCCTGCTCCGGCAGCAAGTATCAACGCACTTAATTTTTCCATATATCCTCTTATAAAGCTCAAATTGGCTGGGGCGGGAGGGCTCGAACCTCCGCATCCAGGATTCAAAGTCCCGTGTCTTACCACTTGACTACGCCCCAAAAAATGATACAGGGTTCAGATCTAAATACTTAAAAGACCCAAACCCTTTTTTTATCTTTAAAAATGCTAATCAGAAAGAGCCCCGCCTGCGGAATCACTACCGCCTTCCTGTATTTTCTTTTCATAAGCTTTTAAAATTGTATCCTGCAAATAATTTCTCATTTCAGAAGTAATCGGATGCGCGATATCTTTATGCTCATCTTTTTTATCTACTTCTTCTTTAGAATTAATACTTTCGATATTAGTTCCACAGCTGTTACAAAATTTACTATGAATTCTATTTTTATAACCGCACTTACTACAGGAGACACGAAGTTTTCTGCTCGGCATAGCCACAAAAAGTCCATTTTTACCATTTAATATTTTCAAATCTCTGACCACAAAACTGTTATCAAAAGTAATAGTCACATAAGCTTTAACTTTTTCTGAATCCTTATTCCTTGGATAAACACGCACTTCAGTAATTTCCATAAGTATTCACCACCTTCCATGATATCAATAATTTATGTAATTGAACAGCACACATAAACTTCCCCTAAACTACAGGGAGTTATTTTATTATATATAGAATAAGCATCTTTTTTATTTTTGCAAATACCAAAAATTGTTGATCCGCTTCCTGACAATAAAGCATTCTGAGCACCTGATCCAAGCAAAAAATCTTTAATATCTTTTAATTCAGGATAATACTTAAAAACAACTCTTTCCATATCATTATACAGCATTTTAAATATTTTTTCTTCATTGCCTTTTTTTAAACAGTTTATTATTTCATTAATATCCTTTTGTTCAGGCGTATCATTTATAAGATCAAAATTTTCATATGCCCATCGCGTTGAAACACCTTTGGGAGGTTTTATCAAAATAAACCAGATTTTTGGAAGAGACGGCAAGGAAAAAACTTTTTCACCTTTTCCTGTGACAAGAGCAGTTCCTCTATAGAGAAAAAAAGGAACATCAGAACCTATTTTTTCTCCCATCTGCGCTAATATCTCTTTTGGCAAATTAGTATTCCATAGTCTGTTAACCCCAATTAGTGTTGCCGCTGCATCACTGCTCCCACCACCCAGGCCGGCGGAGGCGGGAATACCTTTTTTTATTTTTATTATACAGCCGTCTTTTATTTTTAAAGTTTCCTTAAAAATTTTCGCGGCTTTAAAAACCAAATTTGTTTCATCCCAGGGGATGTCAATACTATTACTTCCGCCTGAATTAAGTATCTCAATTATACCCGTAGAATTTATTTCTAATGAAATTACATCATGCAAATCCAATTTCTGCATAATGCTTTCAATCTCATGATAACCATCCGTACGTTTTTCTTTTATTTTTAAAAATAAATTTACTTTAGCATATGCATTTAATGTTATCATTACAAAGTATAAATAACATATAAAATCAAAAAATGTCAAGAAAAATTTGGGAATCAATGTTTTTTTCTTGATTTTATTCAAATTTCCTTATATTATATAAAATTCAAATAAAGGGTATAATAAATGACGACTAATGACGAAATTGATTTAAAGCAATATATTGCTATTTTGAAAAAAAGGAAAAAATTAATTTTTCTAATATGGATATTAATAACTTTTTCAGCATTTTTTTACAACATTTTAATGCCTAAAACTTATAGAGCCTCGGGTAAAATTTTTATTGACAAAAAAAAGATGGAAATTAAAATGGAACCTCAATTCCAAACCTATTCTGAAGATATTTCAAGTAATACTTATGTTATGTTATTAACAAATAGAACATTATTAAATAACGTGATAGACAAGCTGAATAAATCAAATAAATTTAATATTAATCTGACTTATGACCAATTATCAAAAATGATAGTTATGAATAATATCCATAACGATCTGGACTCAAAAATAAATATTTTTGAAATAATAGTAGATACGAGTGACCCGAATTTATCAAAAGATATATCTAATATCTTATTAGAAGAATATGTAAACTTTTTCCAGCAATTAAATTCAAAAAATAATAAGGATATAAATGAATATATTACAAAACAGATTAGTGTAAGCCGGAGTACCTTGAATGAAGAAGAAACTAAATTAAAAAAATTTAAAGAAACTAATTCCCTGGAATTATTACAAAAACAGATAAAAACCCATATCGATGATTTATCTGACAATGAAAGCAGTTTATTGAGAATAAATAATGATTTAATTGAAATGGAATACTTATATAACCAGCTAAAGGAGGAATATAACCTGGGAAAACTTATTATATCCTCTCCTCTGGTTGAGAATAGTATTTTATACCAGGATTTAAGAAGAAGAATTCTGGATTTGGAAATTAAAAAAGAATTAAAGGATACGA
This sequence comes from Candidatus Desantisiibacteriota bacterium, assembly GCA_016209155.1. Taxonomy (GTDB): domain Bacteria; phylum JACRDZ01; class JACRDZ01; order JACRDZ01; family JACRDZ01; genus JACQWU01. The sequence goes on from JACQWU010000312.1 coordinate 22,833, forward strand.
TTAATGATACAAAAGAAACTCTTTCCGGTGTAATAAAAAATATTTTAGAAAAACAGGATTTCCAAATTGATAATCTAAAAATTAAGAAAATAAATATTGAAAAAAACATTGAAAAACTCAAAAAAGGAATATTTGAATATCAATCTAAAATTGCCTCTCTTGAACTGTCAAAGCAGGTATTGGAAAGAAATTTTACTTTGGCTCAAAAAGCATATTTAATGCTTTCCAATAAACTTGAAGAAATTATCATAGAAGATAAAGTTCAACCGGCTTCAATGAAAATTATTGAATATGCGGAAGCTCCCAAAAATCCAATTTCCCCTAAAATTTTAAGGAA
>JACQWU010000313.1 GCA_016209155.1 Candidatus Desantisiibacteriota bacterium
ACAATTATTAACAGGTTTGTAGAGACGCAATGCCTTGCGTCTCAGCGGTGGATTTGAAAACCTATCCCGTTCTTTGATAATGTTCATGGATGGTGTAATAGACGGTGTGAAATGAATTATTTTGTACAAATGTGGGGTAAAAAAACGGATACACGGCAAACCAATGCGGGGAAAATATGGTTGAAATGAATAAACAATTTCAAAATAAATATCGCATAGCGTCTGCCCGTGCGCCATGGTGGGATTATTCAGGGAATGGGGTTTATTTCATTACCATTTGTACGGCAAATAAGGTACAATATTTTGGTAAAATTGTGAAAGATAATATGCAATTATCAGAAATTGGAAAAATTGCGGAAAATGAATGGATTAAAACGCCGGAAATACGGGCTGATATGAATATAACGTTGGATAAGTTTTGTGTAATGCCAAACCATTTTCATGGGATTTTGATGATTGGCGGGAATAAATATAATATGGATACAAAATGCAATAATCAATTCGGACCACAATCAAAAAATCTGGCATCCGTTATACGTGGATTTAAAATTGGGGTTACAAAAAATGCCCGATTAATTAATGGCGATTTTGCATGGCAAACCCGTTTTTATGATAATATCATTCGTAATGATGAAGGATATTATCATATTAAAAATTATATTGAAACAAACCCTGCCAATTGGTCGCAGGATAAATTGTTTTTGCCATTTTTGTAGAGACGCAATGCCTTGCGTCTCACGGTGGGACAAAAAAAAACGGTTGAAATTTGGACGGTAACGCGGTTGCTGGTGGTGGGGAAAAACCGGGTAAAATTGAAATGTAACGCGGTTGATGTGATTACGGTCATTGATAATGTTCAGGGAAAAGACGGTGCAAAAGACGGTGTAAAATGAATTATTTTGTGTAAATGTGATGCGGTTGTCATTTTTGTAGAGACGCAAATAGAACGCAAAACACAAAACCGCATTATAAAATTGTTTTGTGAACAATTAGGTTATACCTATCTCGGCAATTGGGAAGATCGACTGGCTAATAGCAATATAGAGGAATCCGAGAGAGAAAGTATCTGTCCAGTCGCGGGTATAGTGATGTTTTAATTGCGCGCGCTTTGGATAAATTTTACACTACTGTCAACAATTACAGTGAAAGCCTCTACCCCAATAATCAGAATGTTTATAAATTACTCCGTTATGGGATCGGGGTTGTAGAATATACCAGAAAAAATAATCAACAGGTGCAATTGATTGACTGGAAAAATCCGGAAAAGAATAATTTTGCTATTGCGGAAGAAGTAACTGTCCGCGGTAATCGTGAAAAGCGGCCTGATATTGTTTTGTATGTGAACGGTATCGCACTTGGTGTGCTCGAGCTTAAGCGAAGCACTGTGTCTATCGGTGATGGTATCCGCCAGAGTATTGTTAATCAACAAAAAGAGTTTATTGAATCATTTTTTTCTACAATTCAATTTGTCTTTGCCGGTAATGATACTGAAGGTTTGAGATATGGGACTATTCTTACCCCTGAAAAGTATTTCTTGAAATGGAAAGAAAATGAGCAGGATGATAGCCGGCTTCAGCTTGATAAATATCTGCTCAAGATGTGCGATAAAAAAAGATTTTTGGAAATATTATATGATTTTGTGCTGTTTGACAGTGGAATTAAAAAGCTGCCAAGAACACATCAGTATTTTGGTATTAAAGCAGCGCAGGAATTTGTTAAGAGGCGGGAAGGCGGAATCATTTGGCATACCCAGGGCAGCGGGAAAAGCTTTATAATGGTGTGGCTTACAAAGTGGATTCTGGAAAATAATCCACATGCCCGTGTAGTAATTTTAACTGATCGTGTTGAACTTGATAAGCAGATAGAGCGTGTTTTTCATGAAGCAGGTGAAAAAGAAATTAAGCGCACAATAAGCGGTAAGGATTTGATGGAACAATTGAACAATCCCCTGCCCTGCTTGCTATGTTCACTTATCCATAAATTTGGAGCGCGTGATGTGGACAATTTTGACGCTTATATTAAAGAATTGGAAAGCGGTCCAAGTAATACCGTGGGTGAGTTGTTTGTATTTGTGGATGAGTGCCATCGTTCTGAATCCGGTAAGATGCACAAAGCAATGAAAGCAATTTTGAGAAATGCTATATTTATCGGCTTTACCGGAACGCCCTTACTTAAAAAAGATAAGAAAACGAGTCAACAAGTATTTGGCAGATATATTCACACATATAAATTTAATGAAGCAGTAGAGGATGAATTTGTTTTGGATTTGATGTATGAAGCGCGTGATATTGATGCAAAACTTTCTTCTAAGGAAAAAGTAGACGCGTGGTTTGAAGCTAAAACCAGAGGGCTTAATGATTTCCAAAAACATGAGCTAAAAAAGAAATGGGGCACGATGCAACAGGTGTTGAGCTCCAAATCACGGCTGGAAAAAATTGTGCAGGATGTTGTGCTTGATTTTAGCACAAAGCCGCGTTTAACTTCAGAATTTGGAAACGCAATTTTGATTGCCGGGAGCATTTATGAAGCGACCCGTTATTATGTTATGTTTCAAGATACATCACTTAAAGGCAAATGCGCTTTGATTACTTCGTATAATCCTGCTACCAAAGATATTGCTACTGAAGGTACGGGTGAAAACACCGAAACCGATAAAGAATATGTGTATAAGATATACTCCGAGCTGCTTAAAGATATATCGCCTGAACCGGGCAAATCAAAATCAGAAACCTACGAAGATAAAGCCAGGACAAAATTTATCAAAGAGCCGGTAAATATGAAAATGCTCATTGTAGTTGATAAGCTTCTTGTTGGTTTTGACGCGCCTCCTTGTACATATTTATATATAGATAAAAAAATGCAGGATCATGGACTGTTTCAGGCGATCTGCCGTGTGAATCGTTTGGATAGTGAAGACAAGGATTTCGGATATATTGTGGATTATAAAGACCTTTTCCAGAAATTAGAAGGCGCATATTCTGTTTACGCTACTGAATTGGACTGTGATGACTTTGAAAAGGAAGCAATTGATATTTTATTGAAAGATCGTTTAGCTAAGGGCAGGGAGCGATTGGATGGTGCGCTGGAAGCCATTGCACTAGTGTGTGAGCCGGTATTGCCGCCAAAAGATAGTTTGGCGCACATCCACTTTTTTTGCGGCAATTCGGAAAATAAGCAGGATTTAAAAGATAACGAAGTAAAGAGAACCGCGCTTTATAAGTTAACGGTTGGATTGATACGCTCCTACGCAAGTATCGCGGATGAGATGAGTGAAGCGGGATATACTGCGGATGAAATTGCAGTGATAAAAAATAAGGTTGATAAATATTTGAAATTAAGAGAAGAAATTCGTATGGCAAGCGGTGAAAAACTTGATATAAAAACTTATGAAGCTGATATGCGGCATCTGATTGACACCTATATTCAAGCAGAAGACAGTAGAAGGATTGATATGTTTGGAAATCAGTCATTGCTTGATATTATAATAAAAAGCGGCATTGCTGATGCAATTAGGAATCTTCCAGAAGGAATAGGAAGAAGTGAAGATGCTGTCGCTGAAACGATTGAAAACAATGTGCGCGTTAAAATTATGAAAGACTATTTGATTGATCCCGCGTATTTTGATGAGATGTCCAAGCTCAATATGAAAAAATAATGAATGTTAAAGTGAATGAGTTTGGAATAAAGAAGATGAAGACGCGGTGGGGTACATGCAGTATAGTTCCAAAGCGGATATGGCTAAATCTGGAATTGGCAAAGAAGCCAAAGGAATATATTGAATATATATTAATACACGAGATGACTCACCTTCTGGAACGGTGTCACAATGAAAGATTTATAGTCTTTATGGATAAATTTTCACCAAAGTGGCGATTTTACAAAGAAGGGTTGAATAGAATACAACTGCGGGATGAGAATTGGAGCTATTAGACATATATTTAAATTTTATCACAAATAGTTCTTAATAATCCACCTTTATTTTTTTGAACAATTGTAGTAATACATTAATGAATCGTCAACAAGACTCATTAAAAGGAGGTATATAATGAGTAGAGTGATAAATTTTGAATTACCTGAAGATATATTAACGTCAGCACATTTAACAACTGAACAGGCTATCGAAGAAGCAAAAAAACTTTTGGCTTTTTATCTTTTTTCCAATGGACAGGTTCCCGGAGGGAAAGCGGCAAAACTTGCAGGAATGTCCCGATTAGCATTTCTTATAGAGGCTTCTAACCGAAAGATAGATTGGTTGTCTTATTCACCGGATGAAGTGGAAAGGGAATTGCAGCAATGAGGATTATAGTTAATGCGACACTATTTATTGCATTATCTACTTGATTATGGTTATAATTTTGGAATTTTATGGAATAAAGATGGAAAACTTGAAAAAGGAGGCCATGCTGTTTCTATTTCATGGGAGAAAGATTTTTAAATATTAAAACATTGGGTAAATAATATTACACTTTTTTGTTATTATATGATAGAATTCAACTATTCTCAATAGAATTGGATTAAAACCTGCATATGTTTGGTAGTAAAAATAAAAATATTTGATATCCAGGAGATAGTTGAATGATGTTATTTAAACGAATTCCCAAAAAAATGATTTTTATTTTTATTGGTGATATTTTTCTGATAAAAATTGCTCAGCGTTTGAATTATTATATGTTACAGAGGTATTTTTATAATAATATTCCTGATTTAAGTACCAGAATTTTTACAGTATTAATTTTTGTTTTTACTTATTATATTTTTGATCTTTATGATCCTGAAAGAAATTTTAATTCCATACGTTATTTTACCAAATTTCTATGTGCACTGATAGTCGCCAGTATTGTCCAATCTGTTGGTTTTTATCTTTTTTTCTTCACCCAATATAGTCGAAGTATATTTTTATTGAATATTATTGGGATAGGTTTCTGGACTTATTCGTGGCGTTTATTTCTTAATAGATTTTATAAACGTCTGATGCCTGTCCGCAAAATAGTTATTGTAGGTGCAGGGAGAGCCGCAAAAACAATATATAATATTTTGAAGGGAAATACTAATTATAAAATAATAGGTTTTCTTGACGATGATGATGAAAAAATCGGTACGAAAATTGATTCTGTCCCCGTGATCGGTAATATGCATTTGATCCCGGAAATAATTGAAAGGCAGGAAGCAAATATTATTGTTTTGGCAATTACTTATCAAAAAAAGCCCGAATTATTTAGATACATG
>JACQWU010000328.1 GCA_016209155.1 Candidatus Desantisiibacteriota bacterium
GGCTGATATGCCTACAATATTAAAAATAGCTAAGAAGCACAATCTTGTTGTTATAGAGGACGCATGTCAAAGTCTTGGCAGTAGTATTAATAGAAAAAAAGCTGGTTCTTTTGGTTTAACAGGATGCTGGAGTTTTTATCCATTCAAAATTCTGGGAGGTTATGGTGATGGAGGGGCGATCACTACCAATGATCCTGATGTAGCCCTTTTTGCAACACGAATGCGCTATAATGGAGAAGATAGAAAAACAGGGGAATATTATGGTCATGGCTTTACTTGTTTGCTTGATAATATGCAGGCTGCTTTTTTAGATATAAAATTACGGTATTTACCTTCATGGATAGTAAAAAGGAAACAGATTGCAGAGCGTTACAGGCAAGCTCTTTCTGATATTCCTGATCTATTACTCCCACATTATAATAGACCGGGGTTTGATCATATTTATCAAAATTATACAGTAAGAGCAATCCAAGGTAATGAATTTTCTGATTATCTTAAAAAAAATGGGATTGAAGTTCTCACACAATTTCGTAAGCCATATTATAAACATGAAGCGCTTAAATTAATAGATAGAGGATTCCCTGAGACAGAAGCACTAAGCCGTGAAGTTTGTTCACTTCCTATGAATGTGGAACTGGATGATGAACAGGTGGATTATGTAATAAAGACAGTAAGAAAATTTTATGGGTTGAAATAAATAAAAAAAGGATAATGATTATGGCACTTAGAACAAGTAATAGAATTGAACAAATAGTTCAATCTGAAATTAGAGCGATGTCCATAGAATGTGAAAAGGTTAAAGGTATTAATTTGGCTCAGGGAGTATGCGATACTGAGGTTCCTTTACCTGTCCGTGCCGGAGCAAAAAATGCAATAGACGAAGGTATAAATAGTTATACGCGATTTGACGGTATTGATGAATTGCGCATTGCAATCTCCAAAAAAATGAAAGCGTATAATGGTATTACTGCTGATCCTGAAACGGAAATTGTTGTAAGCAGCGGGTCAACAGGATCTTTTTATTGCGCATGTCTGGCATTGTTAAATCCGGGTGATGAAGTGATATTGTTTGAACCATATTATGGATATCATGTTAATACTCTTCTCGCGGCAGAAACAGTTCCTGTTTTTGTTAAGTTACAGCCTCCTCAATGGAGTTTCGATCCGAAAGATTTAGAAAAAATAATTTCACCTCGTACAAAGGGTATCCTGATTAACACACCGGCTAATCCATCAGGAAAGGTTTTTAGCCGGAAAGAATTGGAGTTTATAGCTGATTTTGCGGTACGGCATGACTTATTTGTGTTCACTGATGAAATATATGAATATTTTTTATATGACGGACATAAGCATATAAGTCCTGCTTCTTTACCGGGTATGGCAGAACGGACCATAACTATTTCAGGAGTTTCAAAAACGTTTAGTATTACAGGCTGGCGTATCGGGTACTCAATAAGCGATGCAAAATGGGCAAAAATGATAGGGTATATTAATGATTTAGTTTATGTGTGCGCTCCGGCTCCTTTGCAAATGGGAGTTGCAAAAGGTCTGCTTGAATTAAAAATGGAATATTATAATGAACTTTGCCTTGAGTATGCTGTAAAGAGGGATAAAATTTGCAGTTCACTTATAAAAGCGGGATTATCTCCATATAAACCGCAAGGCGCATATTATGTGCTGGCAGATATTTCTAATGTTCCGGGTAAAACCAGTAAAGAAAAAGCAATGTTTATTTTGTCTAAAACAGGTGTTGCCTGTGTACCGGACACGGCTTTTTTTCATAAAAAAATAAAACCCGGATTGGTTAGATTTTGTTATGCGAAAAAAGATCATGAATTAGATGAAGCATGCAAGAGACTTGAAAAATTAAAATCCTTTATTTAAATATGGAAAAAATGAGTTCTCTAAAAATTAAATATTTTGATTGTCCTTTACAATTCAAAACTTTTGAAAAAGAGTATTTGAAAATAGTAAAAAATGTTTGTTTAAAAGGTATTTATATTCTTGGAGAAGATTTAAATAAATTTGAGGAAAATTTAGCAAAATTTTTGGGAGTAAAATATGCTATTGGTGTAAGCAATTGCACCGATGCACTATTATTAAGCTTGTATGCTTCGGGAATTAGACCCGGGGATGAAGTTATAACTGTTTCCCATACCTTTATTGCAACAATTGAAGTTATCCGCTTTTTAGGCGCAAAGCCGATTTTAATTGATATAAATGATGATCATGATATGGATATTGACCTTCTCAATCAATCGGTGCAAAATATAAACAAAAATTTGCCGGAACATTTGGACTTGCAGGGTGTTTAAGTTTTTATCCGACTAAATCATTAGGGGCATTTGGTGATGCAGGTGCTGTTATCACAAATAATAAAGAATTTGCTGAAAAAATCAGGGCAATTAGAAATCATGGCAGAAGTTCCGGAACTGATATAAGTTTTTGGGGATTAAACTGCCGTATGGATACACTTAATGCCGCTATTCTTGATTTTAAATTAACAAAGTTACCGGAATGGATTAAAAGACGCCGTGAAATAGCTAAAATATATAATGACAGATTAATCGGTTTAAAAGAATTAAAATTGCCTCTATCACCTGAGGTGAAAAGTGATTATTATAATGTTTTCCAGAATTATGAACTTGAAGCGGAAAAACGTAATGAGCTGGTTGATTTTTTAAATATTAACGGGATCGAAGTTATGCTGCCATGGGGAGGAAAAGGTGTTCATCAAATCACGGCTTTAGGTCAAAATAAATTTATTTTGCCGCGCACAGATGATTTTTTTAAAAAAGTTTTAATCCTTCCCATATATCCGGAACTTGATAATAAACAGGTAAAATATATAGCGGATATGATTAAAAAATTTTATCTTCATTAAGTTATTTGATGACAGCTTTTGCAAGTTTATTTTTTATCGTCAGGTTCCTGTCATAATCTATAGTGTTGATAATTCTTTTTTTTGATATAAAATTTTTACTGATAATACTTTTTTCAGGATTATATGATTTGCAATCAATATTGCATAAGTCAAAAATAGTGTGCATCACATCATCAGTCATATAGCTTCTTGAAAGTAAATCCTTAAATTGCTCAACCTTATCTTTATTAAAATTTTTATATTTTTCAGATACCCATAAAACAAACGGTATTTCAAGCATATAACGTGTCAGATGTCCATCCGAATGACCTGCAAAATCAGCTTCGTCGAAAACATCCTCTCCATGGTCTGAAAGATATAAAACAAAAGAGCTTGAATCCTGCTTTTTAACCATTTTAATTATTTCCGAAACAATATAATCATTATATAAAACAGCATTATCATACGTATTTATTTTTTCATTTTGAATATCTGTATGTTCTTTTCTATTTTCATTAAAAACCGCATAATCCCCGGGATATCTTTTTGAATAAGAAGCATGCATACCCAAAAGATGAATTATGATAAATTTTTTTTCATATTTATCACTAAAAATTTTATTTAGCGGGTAAAATACTTTATCGTCAAATGATTTCCCTGTAAAAAAATCTTTATTCATATTTACCCAGAAGACCTGATCGCTTACCTTTGCTGTCATAGTAATAATATAACTGTCATACTTTCCATATGGAGTGTGATTGGAAATCCAGTAGGTTTTAAAGCCGGCTTTTTTGAAAAACTGAATTATATTTTTATGTTTAAAGGAATCTTCATTGTTTTCAGGATTGTTGAATGTAACAATTTTATTCACAGTCGGGATTGTTGTTGTTCCGGAACTTATTACATTATTAAAAATAAACAGCTCTTTGGATATTGAATCAAGCTCTGGTGTTGTTTTTCTAAAATAGCCATACAGGCTCATATGGGTTCTGCTTGCTGACTCTCCAATAATTAGAATATATATTTCATTACCATCAGTTTTTTTATTAAATGAAACTTCCTCCATATCACTATCTTTTTTTTGCGTTACGGACTCAAATTTTTTAGCTTCATTACTGTATTTACTATATGAATAAAATACTTTAACAAATATATTGTCAAAAGTTTCAAAAATAATACAAAAAGTTGAAATATTAACCGATGATTCATAAAGCAGAATATAAAATAGCTCCAGTGTGCTTATGAGAAAATGAAAACATAGAATAAATATGTAAAGTTTAATATTTTTTCTGCAAAAAAAATATATTAAAGGCGCATAAATTAAAAGGCTCATTAAAGATGTAAAACTGAGTTCCCCTATATCTTCTAAAAATAATGAATTAAATAAATATGAATATAAATAGTGAGTGAAAAATGGTGTGAGAAAGATAAGAAAAAGCAAAAGTTCATTATTTTTTATTTTTACGTTTTTCAATTTTAATTCCTGTATTTATCTTTGAAGTGCTAAGAATATATAAGCCTTTTTAAAGCAGGAAGTAATTTATCATATTGTTTAAATTTCGTCAAATAATGAATTTTATTGACACTCGCTGGTTTTCCATGATTAAATGTTAAAAATTTAAATTATAATGAAAGCGGCTAATGTTTGTATTAAAATATTTTCAAAATAAACTGGCAAAAAATTCCATGGCAAAAAAATGGATTGAATCAAAATATAAAACACAAAATAAAAATTCAATTAAAAGCGGGGTAGATCCTTCATCAAAGAGAAATATTATTATCAGTTTAACGAGTCATCCAAAAAGATTTAAGCAAAATTATATAGCAATAGAGAGCTTGTTAAGCCAATCTTTGAAACCAAATAAAATTATTTTATGGCTGGCTGAAGATGAAGCTTCCTTTGATGAGGTTTCAGAAGAGCTGAAGAGAGCCCAAAAAAGAGGTCTTGAAATAGCTTTTTGCAGACAAAGTTTACGCTCTTATAATAAACTTATACATACCCTGAAAATTTATGGTGATTCAATAATTGTAACCGCTGATGATGATATTATGTATCCGGATTACTGGTTAAAAGAGTTGTATGAAACATATTTGGAAAATAGTGATTGTATTATATGTTACAGAGGTCTTGAAATAAAGTACAGTCAAAACGCATTTGAAAAATATTTTTTATGGAAGGATTTTAAA
>JACQWU010000329.1 GCA_016209155.1 Candidatus Desantisiibacteriota bacterium
AACTACTCATTATATGGATGAGGCTGATTATTGCGACAGACTCGCGCTTATTTATCGCGGCAAGATAATTGCCGAAGGAAAACCGGCTGATATGAGGCATAAGTATATGAAACGCGATGTATTGGAATTAAAAGCTAATAATCTATTTGATACCATGGATATTTTGACAAAACATGGTTTTGAAACAGCAATTTTTGGAAATTCACTTCACGTTGTAGTTGAAAATCATGAAAAACATATTCCTGAAATTAAAAATATTTTAGAACAAGCAAAAATCCGGTTTAACAAAATTGAAAAAATAGTACCATCACTTGAAGATGTATTTGTAACGCTAATTGAGACATCATAAACAAGACTGGGAATTAAAATGAAAATTAACCGTATAAAAGCAATAGCTAAAAAAGAATTTATACAGATCAGCCGCGACCCGTTTAGCCTGGCAGTTGCATTTATAACGCCTTTGATGCTTCTTCTTATGTTTGGGTTTGCGTTAACTTTTGATATTAATAATTTGCAGACTGTTGTCTATGATCATGACAAAACCAGCGCGAGCCGTGATTTGATAAAGGTATTTATTGACTCCGGTTATTTTCAAATTGTTTCTTATCTTGATAGCAATGCTGACATAGATAAATATATTGATTCCGGGAAAGCAAGAGTTGCAATCAATATACCGGCTAATTTTTCCAAAAAAATATCCGCAGATGAAAATGTTCAAGTAGGAGTTATCCTTGATGGAAGCGATTCAAATACCGCGGCCATAGTGCAGGGTTATATTTCAGCCATCACAGAAACATATACCGCGAAATTAAGGGGACGGCATATAATTCCTTTAATTGATGCGCGCAGCCGTGTTTGGTATAACCCCGAACTTCGTTCAAAAAATTTTATTGTACCCGGTTTGATTGTTTTGATAATGTCGGTAATCATTGCTCTTTTAACATCTTTGACTATTGCCAAAGAATGGGAAACCGGCACAATGGAACAATTAATTTCTACACCGATAAAAACACCGGAATTATTGATTGGGAAATTAATTCCTTATTATACAATTGGATTTGTTGACTTTATTATTTCAGTTTTACTCGGAGTTTTTTTATTTCATGTTCCTTTAAATGGAAGTATCCCTCTTCTATTAATTCTTTCCGGTATTTTTTTATTCGGCGGAATATGTCAGGGGATTGCTATTTCAGTTATTTCTCATGGTTCACAACGCGTAGCAACTCAAATTGCAATGCTTTCAACATTTCTTCCCGCGTATCTTTTATCAGGTTTTATTTTTTCAATTTCAAATATGCCGAAAATACTTCAGCTTATAACTTATTTAGTTCCGGCAAGATATTTTGTTACTATTTTAAAAGGCATATTTTTAAAAGGAAACGATTTAAGGATATTATGGATTGAAAGTTTGCTATTAACAATTTTTGCGGGATTTATTTTCAGGTCTGCTTATAAAAAATTTAAGAAAAAAATTCCATAAAATTTTTAGGAGTTAATTATGTTTGAACGTATAAGGCATTTAGTAAAAAAGGAATTTATTCAGGTTTTACGTGATAAACGACTGAGGTTTTTTTTATTTGGACCGCCTATAATTCAGCTTCAGCCTTGATGTAAAAAATGTATCCATGGCTGTATATGATATGGATAAATCTTCCGAAAGCAGAGAATTAACAAGGAGAATGGAAGCATCCGGTTATTTTACTATTAAATATCAACCAGAAACAACGGAACAAATTAAGGATTTGCTTGATAGAGGGAACGTGCTTTGCGGAGTGCAGATTAATAAAGGATTTTCTAAAGATTTACAAAAAAAACATCCGACAAGTATTCAAATAATATTTGACGGGACCGATTCCAATACAGCGATTGTCGCGATGGGTTATATTAATAGAATAGTATCAAAATATTCACTGGACCTTTCAGGGCAAAACATAAAAGCATCCTTTTCAAAAATCGATTTCCGCACGAGAGCCTGGTATAATCCTGAATTAAAAAGCCGTAATTTTTTTGTTCCGGGAGTAATGGCATCCATTATTTTAATGACATGCCTGAGCCTTACTTCTGCTGCTATTGTCCGCGAAAGAGAGATTGGAACTATGGAGCAATTAATGGTTACGCCAATCAAACCTTTTGAAATGATTCTTGGAAAAACTATTCCTTTTGCCTTAATTAGTTTTTTTGATATGATTCTGGTCCTTGTGGTTGGCGTGTTTTGGTTTAACATCCCGATCAAAGGTTCTATCCCTCTTTTAGCTCTTAGCACAGCCGCATATCTATTGCCGGCGCTGGGTCTCGGTCTTTTTATATCCACAGTTGCTCATACTCAACAGCAATCGTTAATGTTAATGAACCTTTTTAATACCCCGACTATGATGCTTTCAGGTTTTACCTTCCCAATTGAAAATATGCCTGTTGTTTTTCAATATTTAACATATCTAAATCCATTAAGGTATTTTATTATAATAATCCGCGGTATATTTTTAAAAGGCAGCGGGTTTGATGTCCTTTGGCCGCAGATAGCAGCTTTAGTAGTTCTTGGAACAGTAATTATGACAATAAGCATTTTAAGGTTTCACAAGAGATTGGAATAATTGTATATAATATATGACAAAAAATCTATCCCGATACAAAGAATAGTACCAAAAAAAGAACAAACTTGATTCCTAAGGACATGGAAATAATAACAGACAGAACATAGCCTAAAACCGAACTTGCTCCATATCAAATATATATAAAAAAGTAAAAATCCGATTTTTTAATTTTTCAATAATAACTTTTTTATATT
>JACQWU010000305.1:0-1136 GCA_016209155.1 Candidatus Desantisiibacteriota bacterium
ATCATTAGAAGATATAAGGAGAGAGGAAGTAGAAAAAGTTATTAATTCAATTGGCATCGGGCAAATGGAAATTGTTAAGGAGCAAATAAAAGATTTCGTAAAAAGTCTTGAAAGAAGGCAGAACCGCGATATTCATAGAGTATATGATTATTATCATATTCTTATTCAGGAATCGCAAAATTTTTTAGAAAAAAAGTGCTCAACAGAAGAATTAAAACAAAAAACCTTAAATAAAATTGAAGCAATAAAAACCGAGCTTAAATGGAAAACCAATGATTTAATTTCAAAATACAAATTGAATATCCAGATGGAGCCTATCACCTTTATTCGTATTGAATCAAAAGCTCCGGTTTTATGGATAGAAATAAAAAGACGGAAGCTTTCCCGTTTGTTCCCTGTTACATACAATCTGATTACCAGGCATCTGGATAATTTACCATGTGAATCATGTTTTAATCCTGTAAAACCATATTATATTTGTGATGATAAACTGCATATTGTATGTTCAAAATGCTTCAAGCTATGCTCAAAATGCGGAAAAAATTATTGCAGTGTATGTTTTAAATCCGGATGCCCGAAATGTGGATGATTGGATTATTTCTCTTCCTTCAAATAATCATCTTTAGTTACATTTTCCGCGCTGGTTTCTGCGACAGAAAAATTTTCATCAACTTTAATTATTTTAGCAGTTCCTATTTTAGTATTTTCGGAGCCGAGAGATAATCCCGTATCAGGGTCAATGAGTTCTTCGCCTTTTCTATAAATACCGATTACACGTCCAACCTGTTCATTATCTTTTTTTCCGGAGTTAAGATATATTTCTTTCCCTGAAACCTTTACTATTTTAGCTGACCACGGCTGGTTTCCTAAAGAGTCAACCATAGCTTTTATTACCATATCAACGCATTTGCGTGTGGCTTTGCCTATTACTGTTTCGTCAAATCCTTCTTTCCCGAAACTAACACTCGGAGCTGAACTTAAATCTATTGAAACACCTGTGCTTGATTCTTCTCCTTCGCCTTTGTCCGCTTTAAGTATCTGTCCGGTTGAAGTATCTATCATCCTAATATCAATTACAACTCTTGCTTTATTTGTTTGAGTTTCCACACCGCCGCCAAATGGTAAAAAACTTCCCA
>JACQWU010000305.1:1230-4101 GCA_016209155.1 Candidatus Desantisiibacteriota bacterium
CACACCGCCGCCAAATGGTACAAAACTTCCCAAATTGCCAACCCCTAATTTACTTTATTTTACTCCAAATTCAGTAACACTTCCGGTAATTATATAATTAACCCCCAAAAGCTGACCGATTTTAGCGGCGGTTTGCGTGGTAATAGCTCCGCTTGCACCTAATTGCTGTTCTTCCATAATTTTATTTAATTTTTCACGTTCAATAACCATGAATTTATTTGTTTTTACAAGTGCGGTAACCATCATATCCGCGATTCCCGTTCCGACATTATGCCATCCGGAATGCTGTTCGCCGCTTTTATCCTCTAAATCCATAATACAAACTCTTTTTTGTCCGGCCGCAAAACATATTTGATTTGCTAATATTAAAGAAATAACAACCATAGTAAATTTTTTAAATAATTTTTTCATACTTTTATTCTCCTGAATTGTATTATTAAATGATTTAATTTAACCATATAAAAGCAGGGCTGTCAAGAATTTTTTCGATTTCATAAGACAGGATATTTTGACAATACTATTTTAAAGTTGTATGATATTAATCGAACTACAATGCAGATATATATATTGTGCGGCGAGGTGTTTGTATAAAAGTAAAGGTGTCTACAAAAGGAAAGGTATCAATTCAGTATAAATTAAAAAATGATCTACCTGATTTTTCGAGGATAACCAATGACATTAAGCGATTTAATTGTAAGTTATTTAGAGCAATTTAAAGTGGAATATGTTTTTGGCATACCGGGAAGTCCTCTTATTCCTTTGTTTGATGCTCTTTCGCGTAGTGAAAAAAGAAATGGTCCGCGTTTGATACTTTCTCGGCATGAAACAGGCGGAGCATTTATGGCTGACGGATATAGCAGAGAAACAGGAAAGATAGGTGTATGCACCGCAACAACCGGCCCCGGTGCAACTAACCTTATTACAGGTGTTGCCTCAGCTTATGCTGATCATGTTCCAATGCTGGCTATCACTCCTCAGACAAAATTATCTGATTTCGGACTGGGATCTTTTCAGGAATCATCAGCCGATGTAACTGATGTAGTAGGTATGTTTCAACATTGTACACGATATAATACTTTTGTTTCACATCCGGCACAATTAGAAAAAAAACTTGCTGCCGCACTTACTATAGCAAATCAGCATCCAAAAGGGCCTGTTCACATAAGTATTCCGATTGATATTTTTGGTGCTACAGCAGACGAAAAAATAGCATTCCCAAATTTATATAATCTGCTAAAAAAGCCTTCATCTTTAATAGATTCAACATTATTTAGCGAGCTTTGTCAGGAAGTAGTTAATACTTTAAATAAAAACTGTAAAATAATACTTTTAGTCGGGCATGATTGCAAAGATGCAGGCATAGAAATTACTAAATTTGCAGAACTTATTAATGCCTCAATTCTTTCAACTCAGCGCGGAAAATCATGTATTAATCCTTATCATCCGCTTTATCGGGGAGTATTTGGATTTGCAGGACATAAAACCGCCCGAAAAGAATTAGAAGATAAATCTATTGATTTGGTATTAGCTGTTGGAACTAATTTATCTGAATGGGCAACAAGCAGTTGGGATAAAATTTTATTAAATAATAAATTGATTCATATTCAGAATACACATGCGTATTTTTATCGTTCGCCAATGGCGCGGCTTCATATTTATGGTACAATCAAAACTATATTAAATGAATTAATTCTATATTTTGAAAAATCAATAAAAAATAAAATATTGTATTTTAAAGATTCTGAACTAAAGTCATATGTTCCTCCAATGGTTGAAGTTCAGAACCCATCGGCATGTAAAGGAGATAATACTTTTTCACTTGTTAAACCCCAGCGGATATTTGCGAAAATTGTTCAAGATTGTCCTCCTGAAACACGTTTTCTTATCGATAACAGTAATAGCGTACCATGGTCTATTCATTACTTTTTCAATACAAAACCCGAAAATTTTTATTTATCAACCGGATTTGCTTCAATGGGATGGGCAATTGGCGCGTCAATTGGAATAGCGCTGGGCAATAAAAATATTCCGGTTGTCTGTTTTACCGGTGATGGTTGTTTTCTGATGAATGGGAGTGAAATAACGGTAGCTAAAGCTTATAACCTGCCGATAATTTTTGCAGTATTAAATGACAATTCATATGGAATGATAAAACATGCTCATAATATGCTTGGCACTGAACCTGTCGATTTTTCAATTCCGCAGGTTGATTTTTCAGAGATAGCAAAGGCTATTGGAATTAATAGCTTTACCATTAAAGATTCGAAAGATTTTGAAAAAATCGATTTTAAATCTTTATTAAAACTTAATGCTCCGACTTTATTGGATATTCATATTGATCCTGATGAGAAACCGCCTTTGGGGATGTTTTAAAAAATCATCAGGGAGGATAGAAAAAAGAGAACATGCAAAACAAGTGCATGAAAATAAAGAATATTAAGGTAAGAAATTCAATTATTTAGTAACCTGACCTTGATAAATAATTAAAGGCAAGGAAGTAGTTTTGCAATAATTTATCGCTGGATTTATATTCATTATTAAAAGCAAAATAGTCAGCCAGAACTTCATAAAGACGGGTTAATTCTCTGAGGCGTTTTTTGTTTTTTGTGTCGGCAATGGTTAAATAGAGCAGTTCTAACGAACGCTCAAATGCCTGTTTGCTATACGCAGGATTATTTTTGTTTTTCCAATTAATAGCTCTTATAACTTCACTTCCGATATTAGCCATTTGATCCGGGAATGAAAAACTGAACCATCTGCCGTCTGCCAAATCTTTATGCTGATAATTCATTTTACCACCAGTTTATCAACCACAAGTTTTATTCTTTTTCTTATTTCAGGGTCATCCACTCCTCTGCCGCGGTTACCCTG
>JACQWU010000306.1 GCA_016209155.1 Candidatus Desantisiibacteriota bacterium
AATAACTTCTTCTTCAATATACTCTTCAATAAGTTTCTCTTCTATACTGCTTAAGCTGACAACAGGTTTAACTTCTTTACTTGCCCTGTCTTCTTCTTCTTTAGCCGCTTTATTAGCTTCATAAATAGACTGTCCTTCTATGGCAGCATTTGCAAAAATGGATATAAGAAGTTTTATTGCCCTAATAGCATCATCATTACCCGGAATAATATAATCTACTTCATCAGGATCGCAATTAGTATCTACAATACCAATTACTTTAATACCCAATTTACGGGCTTCGGAAACCGCAATTTTTTCTTTTTTTAAATCTATAACACATATGGCTCCGGGAAGTTTATCCATATTTTTAATACCACCTAGATTCTTTTGCAGTTTTCCCTTTTCTTTTGTAAGTCGTGAAACTTCTTTCTTGCTCATTTGTTCAAAAAGGCCTGAACTTTCCATCTCTTCAATCTCTTTTAACCTGCTGACACTCAAACGGATAGTTCTGAAATTGGTAAGAGTTCCTCCCAACCAGCGGCTATTAACATAGAACATTTTACTTCGTTCTGCTTCCTCGGCAATGGATGACTGAGCCTGTTTCTTGGTACCGACAAAAAGAATAACCTGACCTTCTGAAGTTATAGTTTTAGCAAACTTATAGGCTTCTTTTATTTTATTAACGGTTTTTTGCAAATTTATAATATAAATACCGTTTCTTTCACCAAAAATGTATTTAGCCATTTTTGGATTCCAGCGGCGTGTCTGATGACCAAAATGAACCCCTGCTTCTAATAACTGCTTCATTGATACAACCGGCATAACTGGCACCCCCTTTCTCATTTTAGGTTAAACCTCCGTTTTTCTCATCTTTAGATACTTACCTGAATTTTTTAAAAGGCACCAATATCCAAATCAAAAAACGTGTGGAATATATATACGCTGTAAGCGTATAACTTTTTTATATTATCATACTATCATTTATAACTCAAGGTAATTACTTAAAACCCTATGATCTGTAACTGGCATTTACCTTTACATAATCAAATGAAAGATCACTTGCATATACCTCTTCAGAACAGTTCCCCTGATTAATGTCTATATCAACAGCTATTTCTTTTTTTTCAAGAATCTTTTTTAATTTCTGCTCACTTATACCTTCCACTCTGCTGCCTGCGGAAGCGACTTTTATTTTGCCTATATAAATATCAATATTATCCGGATTAACTTTTACCCCTGAAT
The DNA here is from genome assembly GCA_016209155.1 of Candidatus Desantisiibacteriota bacterium. GTDB lineage: Bacteria > JACRDZ01 > JACRDZ01 > JACRDZ01 > JACRDZ01 > JACQWU01. Next base: position 1,225 of record JACQWU010000306.1, read on the forward strand.
AACCGACAGCGCAGATAATCCTTCCCCAGTTTGCATCTTCTCCAAAAAATGCTGTTTTAACAAGAGTGGATTTTGCAACAGACATTGCAATTTTTTTTGCTTCAATTTTTGTTTTTGCATTTTTTACTTTTATAGTTATATATTTTGTTGCTCCTTCACCATCCTCAACTATCAATTTAGCCAGTTTTTTTAATATTTTTATAAGAGCAGTATTGAAATTTTCATAGTCTTTATTATAATTTAATATTTTTTTATTACCGGCTAAGCCATTTGCCATGACAATAACCGAATCATTTGTACTTGTATCTGTATCAACTGTTATTAAATTATAACTTCTGTTAACTGCATCCTTAAGGCATCCGGTAAGGTGTTTTTTATCTATACACAAATCTGTAACTACAAAAGAAAGCAGAGTAGCCATATTCGGGCATATCATTCCCGCTCCTTTGGCAACTCCGAAAATTGAAATATCTTTCCCGTCAATTTTAATTTTTTCATAAGCTGTTTTTTGATAAAGGTCTGTTGTCATAATCGCATGGGAAAAATCATCTATTCCCGTTGGATTTAATTTTTCACATGCTTTTTCAATTCCAGGAATAACCTTATCCATCGGCAATAAATTTCCGATAACCCCCGTGGAAGCCACAAGTACTTCTTTAGATTTTATTCCCAGCTTTTCTGCGGCAGTTTCTGCCATATAAAGAGCATCCTTATCTCCCTTTTTCCCTGTACAGGCATTGGCATTCCCGCTATTTACCAATATTGCCCGGGTAAATGAAGATTTTATATTTTTGATATCCAATTTAACAGGTGCGGCTTTAACTCTATTTTTTGTGAACACTCCGGCGCAAATTGCAGGAGTTTCAGAAAAAATTATTCCAATATCCTTCCCATTGTTCTTTTTTATCCCACAGCTCACTCCTGAAAAAAGAAATCCCGGAATTTTAATTTTAGTAATATTTTTTATCATAAAGTTCACCCTTAAAAGTTTATTGCAGGGGGCTGTCCAAAAAGGTGTCATTCCGCACTCGATGCGGAATCCAGATTTTATAGTAATGGCTTACATGCTGGATTCCCGCCTTCGCGGGAATGACGGTAAAGTAGTTTTTGCACAGCCCCCATTTTTCAACATTTTTTCGGGTTCGACAAATCGAACCACTACATTTTGAGTATAAACAAAAAACCTGCCTTTTTTACTAAAAATCAGGCAGGTTTTTAAAGTTAATCACATAAAAACATAAGCTCAATTATAAAATATTTAAATTAACGTTTAGAGAACTGGAACCTTGCTCTGGCTCCCTTTTGTCCATATTTTTTTCTTTCTTTCATTCTGGAATCTCTTGTAAGGGAATGAGATTTTTTCAATGCCATTTTAGAACTCGGATCCAGAGACAAAATAGCTCTTGCAACAGCTAATTTAACAGCTCCGGCCTGGCCTGACAATCCTCCTCCGTTAACATCCACACGTATATCATATTTATCCTGTTTATCTGTTATTTTTAAAGGTTGAATAATACTGTCAACCAGAGAATCTCTGAAAAAATATTCTTTCAAAGATTTACCATTAACAATAATATTCCCTTTACCCGGAACTACACTCGCCCTGGCAGTTGCAACTTTTCTTCTTCCTGTTGTTAATGCTGCATTAATCATCTTTACCCCTTTCAAAACGTTACCGAATTTAGATATTAAATTTTAAACTTCTAATGTCTTTGGCAATTGGGCAGTATGTAAATGCCCGGCACCTGCATATATTTTAAGTTTTTTCATCATTGCTCTTCCCAGTTTATTATGCGGGACCATCCCCTTTACAGCTTCCATTATTATTCGTTCAGGGAATTTTTCCTTCATTTCTTTATATTTTGTTTCCCTTACTCCGCCCGGATGACCTGTGTGATGACGATATACCTTCTGCATATCCTTTCTACCGGTAATTTTTATTTTATCGGCATTTACTACGATTATAAAATCACCTGTATCCATACTGGTTGTATAAATAGCCTTATGTTTTCCGCGCAGTACATTGGCTACTCTGGTAGCCAGTCTTCCAAGGGTCTTCCCTTCAGCATCTACCAAAAACCACTCTTTTTTTACATCTTTTTCTTTAACTACATACGTTTTCATATATCCTCCAAAAGCTATAAATTGATTAAATTTAGAAATAGATTAATTAGTATAATAAATAAATTTTCTTTTGTCAAGAAAAAGTTTTATTGCGGGAATAACTGCTTGAAAAAACATTCTGTTTCTGTTATTATAATATCCAATATTTATAAATACTTAAATTTATTAATCAGGAATTTATATTATAATGAAACTTAAAATGGATTGCCGTTTTTTCCGTCAGGATAAACCATGCATATTTCACAAAAAAACAGGAATTAAATGTAGAGAATGTAATCATTATTATCCTGTAGCTTTTAAAATTCTTATTATTAAACTGGATGCAATAGGTGATGTTCTGCGTACCACATCCATTCTTTTACCTTTGAAAGCCAAATATCCGAAATCACATATTACATGGATTACATTAAAACCGGCTAAAGATATATTCCTCGGGAATGATCTTGTTGATAATGTTCTCGACGCTCAAGATGTAAATACTTTAGCACGTCTTATGATTGAAAAATTTAATCTTGTAATTAATCTGGATGCAGCATGGAAAAGTTCCATCCTGGCAAGTATTGCTAAAGCTGCAAAAAAAAAGGGTTATATTTTTCATCAGGAAGGATATGTTGTTCCCAAAAATGAAGAAGAAAAAAAATGGTTTTTAATGGGTGCTTTTGATGATGTTAAAAAAGCTAATACTAAAACATATCAGTATCTGATGCTTAAAATCCTGGGACTCGAAGATAAAAAACATAAAATAATTTTAAACCTGCTTCCTGAGGAAGCAGAATTTGCGAAAAAATTTGCGCAATTTAATAACCTGGGGAATAAACCGGTTATAGGTCTTAATACAGGTTCAAGTTCACGATGGCCGCAAAAACAATGGAATGAAAAAGAAGTAATACATTTTATAGATATTTTAAATAAAAATCTTAAAGTAAACATTTTACTTTTCGGCGGAGTTGAAGAAAGATTAAGAAATAGCAGGATAATAAAAAAGGTGAAAAGTAAAATAATAGATACAGGATGTGATAACACCTTGCGTGACTTTTTTGCTCTTCTTTCTTTATGTGATATTTTAGTTACTTCAGATACACTGGCTCTCCATGCAGGATGCGCTCTCGGCAAAAAAATTATTGCTTTATTCGGACCGACTTCATCATCCGAAATAGATTTGTATGGTAAAGGGGAAAAAATCACTCCCGGGCTTGACTGTATATGCTGCTATAAAACTTCATGCGATAAAAAAATAACATGTATGGATATAATTAAAGCTGAAGATGTTTTTAATGCTGTTAAAAAGATGCTTCCTGAATAGAATAGTTAATATTTTTGAAGCAGTAAATTATAAAGATTATATCCAATAGTAAATACTTCGTCTTTTCCTTCTATTTTAGCATAATATGTCATAAATTTAGTTTTATCACCGATTAGCAATTTGCCGGGAGAAGAATTATCCGACGTCATGAACGAAACCGTAATTTGAGGTTTATCAAGACCATAGGATTGTTTTAAATCTTTTTTCAACGTAATATATTTTATTGCTCTTAAGTGATGAAGTAAAAAAAGAACGTTATTAACCTGCTCGGGATTTACCATTTTTCCGTCCATCATCCATTGTCTATTTTTACCAAATTCAATATTTTTGTTATCTTTAGCTTTTTCTGTATTGATATTCACATTTAATTTTACTATTTTGTCCTGAGATACTTCCCAGATATAATGATCTTTAAATTCCATATAGTCCTGTAAAATACTATCCAGAGCGCCAAGAGTAACAACAAAAATAGAACTTTCTTTACTGTTTTTTAAATATACTTTATCAGCCTTTATGCCTTTTTTGCCTATAAAGAGACTTAAGCTGGTAGTATCATGCTTGCCTATAACTTCAAAAGAAATTTTTCCTTCAGGTTCTGATAATCCAAACTCAGTTATCCCTGTGGAATCTTCTGTAACAAATTCTTCTGTTGAGAGCAAGGACATTTTTTGTAATTCTTCAGCCAAATTTTCATCATCAGCTTTCATCTTTACAGGTTCAGTAATAAACCATTCTGCTTTACCTTTCTCTGTATTCTGCTTTGAAAAATATAATATTTTACCATTATTTTCGATTTTCAGCTTAATTACTTTAGCAGGATCAAAACGTATGACTTTTTTATCTCTCCAGTCTTCAGTATTTTCAGGCAGAAAAGAAAGAATATTATGAGATGCAAGATAAATATAATTTTTGTCAAAAGCTTTTGTATATCCCCAATTTTCTTCCTTATTAACAATTTGTCCAAAAAGAACATCTTTGAATTTTTTGCGTCCCATGTTTGTTTGAATTGCTAACCGGTCTTTTTCAGCAAGCCCGTATTTTGTTAAATAGCTTGGATCATTATCAACAAATTTAACTATTGTTAAATTATTGAGTTTATTTAAAATATTATTGATTTTATCTTCATCTGCTCTATAATTTGGCGGGGAAAACATGTACCATCCATCATAGAGTTTTTCATAAATAATCATTTTCTTTTTATATTTGGTTACTTCTGTCAGCTCCTTGTCTTGACTCGGAAAAACAATCTCTAATTTTGTTGATGTATTTACATCAAAATATGTAACTTTCTTATTTCTTATATCTTCAGCTTTTTTATTTAATATTTCAAATAAATCATTGGGAAAAAGGTATACATTATTAGGATTTTCATCAAGCATTACATACATATTTTCACCAAGAGGAGTTTTTTTACCTATACTCAAAACCAGTGATTTATCACTGCTTAAAATAGTTAATTCCACTCTGGGTTTTTTTAAACCAAATTCTTCAATTTTTAAAGTTTTATTTTTATCACTTTTAAGTGTGCGGACACTTTTGGCCAGGCTTAATGCATTAACCATTTCTTCGATTTTTTCACCATCAGCTTCAACATGTAATGGAGAAAGAAGACTCCAACTATCCCCGTCTGTGTCTCTCGTTATCCTTATTTTTTCTTCGAAGGAATTTATTAAAGTGATTTTTTGAATTTTTTCGAGAGAAACAGTAAATGGTTTTATTTTATTGATTTCAATCTCATTGGTAGTAAGTTTATATTTTTCATAAAAAAATACATATCCTATAAAAAAAATTGCAATTAGGATAAGATAAATAGTAGTTTTTAATTTCATTCAAAACACCCTTTCTCTTTTTTTCTACTGCCTTCGTTTCCATAATACTAAAATACCGATTGCTATACTTAAAAAAGGCAAACCAATAACAGAAAACCAGAAAATAGTGTCCAGTTGATTGGAATTTAAAGTTAAATAAATTTTTTGCGGTGTTTTTGGTCCGATATATATTAAATTTTCTCTGTCCATCAGCCAGTTAACTGTATTTATGAATATATCGCCATTTCCCATATTCGTTATTTCTTTATCATTAAAGAAATCCGAATCTCCGAATACAGCAAGTCTCATACCTTTTTTGAATTTACTTTTAACAACTCCGGCAATTGCAACCGGACCTTTTTTATCTTTATCAGGGGTAAATACAAATGAAGGATCATTTAAATCTACTTCCCCCCATCCTGCTTCGGAAGTAAGAATAAGAGGCATACCTTCCATGTCTTTACCTTCAAGATCAAGAGTTATTGAACGGGCAAGATTAAATAAGGATGCTGTTGATCTCATATTGTTTACTATCGGATGAGTTGAATATGAATCCAGATAAAGGTTTGCGGGACTTGAAAAAGATAATTTTTTTTGAGGATCCACTACAATATCATTATTCAGGATTACGCCCCATTTTTTCAGAAATGCTTCTAATCCTGTATTCTGCATAGGATTCTGTGCTACCAATAATCTGCCTCCAAACTGGAGATATTTATCAAGAATTGTTATCTCCGCTTCTGTAAAATTTTGATTTGGTCCTGCAATAATTAAAAGATCAGCATCATCGGGTATAAATTCTTTATCAACAAGGACCAGTTTTTCCACCAGCAGATTATCTCTTCGCAGGCGGTTAAAAGCTTCTGCTCCGGTATTTCCGGAATAGCTTGATTCAATTTCTCCATGACCGGTAATAAAATATACTTTTCTCTGTTTTTCCTGTAAAATATTTAAAATAGCCGAGGTGAAGACTTCTTCTCCCCTGAATCCTTTTATAGCGGGAATTTCCCCAAACTGAGTATTGGTATAATCATATTCAACGATTTCATTGTCAAACACAATTTTATGTCTGTTTTTATAGCTGAATACAACCGCATTTATAGTATTTACATTAAATTTTTTAACCAGCATTTCCACTCTGGCAACATCTTTATCAGGATCAATATATTCAATTTTTACCTTATCATTGATATAAGAATATTCCTGCAAAAGGTTCTCTATTGAGCTGAATAAATTATTATCCGGCTGAAAAAATACTGAAATATTAAGAGGCTCCTGTAGAGATTCAAGTATATTTTTTGTCTTATCTGAAAGACTGTATATGGAAGATTGAGTTAAATCAAATCTTTCATAATGACGATAATTTATGTAATTAATTAACAAAAAAATAATTAAAACTATCAGAGTCATAAAAAAAATATTAGTCTTTAACCCTGCTTTCACCCATTTTTCATTTTTTGACATTTTTAACAAACCTCCCGTTATCTCACTTTTCTTGATTCCAATGTTTTAACTGTTAAAAAAAGCATAATAATAATTAAGCTTACATAATAAACTATATGTCTTGTATCAATAATACCTTTAATAAAATCAGCATAATGCTCCAGAATGCTTATATAAGAGATGAAATTTCTGATATTCTGCACAGGAACAAAACTATTTAAAAAACCTATTGAGAAAAAAATAAGAATAATAAAAAATGAAAAAATAGCTGCTATTATCTGATTTTGAGTCAATGATGATGTGAAAAGTCCAATAGAAATAAGAACACCGCCAACAAGAATTGTACCAAGATAACCTGAATAAATAGGCCCAAATCCGGGATTAATATAATAATTAACGATTCCGACAAAACTAAATGTCGGGATCCATAAAACAATATAAAAACAAAATGCTCCCAAAAATTTTGAAAGCACGACTTCCGTGTCAGTAACAGGAGCTGTCATGAGTAGTTCAATTGTTCCGCTTTTCATTTCATCAGCTAATAAGCGCATTGTAATAAGAGGTACAATCAAAAGCAGGCATAACCAGAAAAATATATTTTCGCCTCCGCCAAGAAAATATTCCATTACTGCATCAGTCGTAACCGATCCTCTGGAATTATTCAAAAGATTCATAAGTATCCAGAAGGTGTAACCCTGTATAAGCAAAAAAATAGTTATAACAACATAAGCAATAGGGGAATAGTAATAAGACTGGAATTCCCGTTTGGTTAGTGTGCCTAAATTATGCATTTGCCCCTCCCGATATTTCATTTTTAACTATGGGTTCTTTAACTGTGATCTTGAAGAAAATATCTTCAAGCGATGCTGATTCTATATGCATTTCTCTTAAAATCCAGTTATTTTTAACAATTTCATAAAATACATCTTCTCTTATATCCTGTTTTTCCTGTTGTTCAATTTTTATAAATATTATTTCCTGCATTGTTTTATCAACAAATACTTTTTCTACACCTTTTATTTTTTCTAAAGCAGATTTTATCTCATTCACAGGTCCTTTTACTTCCAGATGCAAAATTTTTTCTCCCATGAGTTTACGCATAAGGCTTTCCGGAGTATCCATTGCCACCAATTTACCTTTATTTATAATAATTACTCTATCGCATATCATTTCAACCTCAGGCAAAATATGCGTGCATAAAATAACTGTATGATTTTTTCCCAGATCTTTTATCAACTGTCTTGTTTCTCTTATCTGATTAGGATCAAGTCCCACTGTAGGCTCATCAAGAATAAGAATTTTAGGATCATGGACTAATGATTCTGCCAGAGCAACTCTTTGACGATAACCTTTGGAAAGATTGCCTATAATTTTTCTGCGCACATCGGTTATCCAGCATTTTTCCATAGTCATATCGATTTTTTGTTTGCGGTTATTCCGCGGCACACCTTTTAGATTGGCTCTGAATTTTAAAAATTCTTCAACACGCATATCAGAATACATTGATACATTTTCAGGCAGATAACCAATGTTTTTACGAACTTCCAGCGATTCTGTCAGCACATCAAAACCTGCCACTGTGGCTTTACCGCCGGTTTGAGGTATAAAGCAGGTAAGAATACGCATTGTGGTTGATTTCCCCGCGCCATTAGGACCAAGAAACCCGAGTATCTCACCTTTTTCTACAATAAAAGATATATCATTAACAGCCATAGTATTATAAAATTTCTTAGTCAGATGTTCCACCTCAATCATAATTAACCTCCTGATAAATAAATGAAAAACAATAAATATAAAAACAGTCTTTAAATTTTCCAGTAAAACTCCGTTCTTGTCAAGAGAAAAATGTAAAATTATAAGGATTGGAAGGACATCCTATCCCCCTGAAGAAAATTTATTATATACCAAAATATCTATATCAACCACAGGAATCATAGAGATATCCTTTTTAAT
>JACQWU010000298.1 GCA_016209155.1 Candidatus Desantisiibacteriota bacterium
ACTCCTGATGGCATGGAAATAATTCCATCGAGAGAACAATTTTCAAGCAGCATTTTCCGCACATCTTTGTGCGCATTGCTTGATCCAAAAAGCACGCCATCCGGAACAATCACTCCGCAACGGCCTCCGGGTATAAGCATATTTACAAATAGATTTATAAAAAGAAGTTCTGTTTTAGGTGTTTTACTTTTTCCTGCTCCTACTAAATCTTCGTTTATATCGCTTTTGTCAATATTACCTTTAAATGGTGGATTAGCAAGTATCACGTCATACAAATTTCGTTCAATAAATTTCTTTGAAAGAGTATCCGCATATTGTATATTGGGGCTTGTAATACCATGAAGAACCATGTTCATTAAGGCAATACGCACCATTGTTGTGTCAAAGTCATAACCTGTAAAAGCTTTTTCCCACAGAAATTCCCAGTGTTTTTTATCAACAATTTTATCCCCGACTAAATTATGAGGAGCTCCGTCTTCATCATATTCTATCTGCTCCGGATCTGTGTTTGATTTTAAAATATGATTACACGCATTAATTAAAAATCCTGCTGTTCCGCATGCAGGGTCGCAAATTTTTTCTCCTAATCGCGGATCAACAAGCTCAATTATCATTCTAATAATATGGCGCGGAGTTCTGAACTGTCCGTTTTTACCGGATTGAGATATTTCATTTATGAGATATTCGTAAACATCGCCTTGAATATCAATCCCCTGGCTTGTTAAATTCAATTCGTCAATTATTTTAACTGCTTCTTGCAAAAGAGATGGTTTTGGGATTAAGAACACTGCGTCTTTCATTGATTCGGAATAAAAATTACCTTTGCCTTTTAATTCTTTTATAAAAATAAAAACATTGTCTCTTACATGTTTAAGCATTTTTTCCGCGTCAAAATGCATCCAGTGCGACCAGCGGCATTCTTCTTTGCTTTCTTTTTTATCTTTATCTTGGTCATCAAAGATTGATTCATATTTCAAATTACGTCTTTTAGCAGCATTTTTTTGCATATTATCCATGTCTTCAATGCGTTTCATAAAAATGAGATATGAAATTTGTTCTATTGCGGATAATGGATTAGACATACCTCCGGAATAAAACATATCCCAGAGTTTATCTATTTTACTTTTTATATTCGGATAAGCTGTTAACATATTTTCTCCAAATTAAATTTTTATTAAGACATTATATTATTATCTACTTTATTTATTTGGATTATAAAGATATACAATAGCTTTTCCTAAATGGTTTTCTATGATTTTTATTGCTTGAGAATTGGCAAAAGTATGCATAAAGGCATGATGAATTGTTAATACAGTATCTTGAAGATTTTGATTTTCTTCCAATGGTTTAATTTTCAATCCAATTTTAATTGCTTCATCAATATGGATATGTCTATCATGAGTTTTAGTGTCATCATGATCATTTAATTTTTGCACAATTGATTTCGCAATTTTATCAGAATTTGATTCTCCTTTAAACATTCCGGTTTCTAACCATTTAGTTACCATTTGAGTTGATAGCTCTATAGCATTTTGGCATTCTCCTAAAAATGTTGGGTGGTATTTTCCAACTATTGTTTGCCAAATTGGAATTGTACTCGGATCAGCCTTAATTTCTTTTAAAGCTCTTTCAAATTCAGATATAACCCCATATGCAGGAATACCACCAAATTGAGGATCAATCGGGCCTAAATTGGATTGTTTACCCATTATTATTTCTTTACATGAACATGCTATCATTGTTCCGGCAGACATGGCAATTTGAGGAATAAATGTGCGAATATCAGTTCCAAACATTTCACGTAGATAAAATACGATGGATTCAGTAGCAGTAAGTTCACCACCAGGAGTATGGAGTATCAAATCTAAACCCTTTGATCTATCTAAGCCATGAATAGTTGCCATTAAGCCGTTTTTATCATCATCATTTATACCTGCATTGGCAATTCCTCTTTTTTGAAGCCAACCTGAATAGTATGAAATTATATTTCTTCCAGTTAATTTGTTAAGTTTTTTAATATATTTTCTTCTAGTGAAATCAAGTGCATCAGCTCTTTTAGAATTTTTTATTTCATCTAACACTTGATTCCAGTTAGGCATGTTTTTTTGTTACTCCAATATTTTAAAGTATTATTTAGTATTTTTATAGCTTGTATAAGAAGAATCTGAATAGAATGTATTCCCGTATTCTAGTATTGTACATTTTTTATACTGATTAGCAAATTGTTTTGGATTTTCATATTTAAGAATTTTTTGTTCGGGAATATTAAATTTTTTAAAATTTTTATTTATATCTTTTTTATTCATAAAAACTCCTCCTATTATTTTTTATTACTATTATAAATTTTAACACCTAATACTATGATTTTCTACATAATAAGGTAGTTTTATTTAAAAGTATTTGATATGTTTAAATAAGAAATTTAAATCTTTTTATTTATTCGGGTAAACTTATATGAACTTTAATAAGTTTATTTTAAAAAAACACAAAAGTCAATAGTATTTATAAAAAAATAGTCAATTTTAATAGGGTAATAACCAACAATTTTTCCCCCCATTTACCATTCTATTACCTTATTCCAAATTTTCAATATAATCATTTTCTGATGACTTCATTATTTCCTCCAAATGCTTTAGTGCTGTTAAAAATAGTTACTATCTCTAATAATTCATTATCAGAGAATAGCCGGGTTGCAGCATCTGCGCCAAACTGAGTAAAAGGTGGTTCGAATAAATCATCATATTTGATAGCTTTTTTTGTTGTAAAAACATTTTTTATTGCACGCAAAAATCTTATCTGTTCAGCATTTAAGGGGTGAGTGTTGTTTCGTTCAATAATGTATGTATTAAA
>JACQWU010000029.1:0-8135 GCA_016209155.1 Candidatus Desantisiibacteriota bacterium
CAGGCGGTAAAATATGTAAGAGATTTCCAACAGAGAAAAATTCTAATTTTTCTTGCCGGTGAATCAGGCGGAGACAGTGTTACAAAACAGTTAAGAAGAGAAAATATAGAAATAGGGTGGGAAACATATATTGTCCCTCTTGGTCCGGATACAATTTCCACAATTTATGCCCTTAACTTTGCTGCCCGTTCAGCAATTACCTTCGGAGGTATTAAAGGCGGAGATTTTAAACGTATTTTAAAATATACTATGGAGCGTGTTCACGCATTTGCAATGGGTCTTGGCCCGCTGGATGATTTAAAATGGGCTACAGGCGCGGGGGCTATTAATTTTGGATTCCCTGCAATCTGCGATACGGATGTTCCTGAGATAAGACCTAATGGCGTATGCAAATATGAAGAAGTTGTAAAACAGCTTGATCCTGATAAAATAGTTGATACATGCATAGAAGTGCGCGGAGTAAAAATTGATATAACTCATGTTCCTGTTCCTGTGCCTTATGGTCCTGCATTTGAAGGAGAAAGAGTAAGGAAAGAAGACACTGTGCTTGAATTCGGCGGGAACAAATCACTCGCTTTTGAATATGTTGTTGGCACAAAGATGGATTCAATTGATGATAATAAAATAATTTTGGACGGTCCTAAAATAGATGAAAAAGCAGGACTTTATCCTCTTGGAATATATGTTGAAGTTGCCGGAAGAAAAATGCAAAAGGATTTTGAATCCATTCTTGAACGTAAGATTCATCACTTTATCAGTGAAGCGCATGGGATATTCCATATGGGACAGCGTGATATGAACTGGATTCGTGTAAGCAAAGAAGCGTATGATGCGGGTTTCAGACTTGAACATATAGCTAAAATAATACATGCAAGACTTCATTCTGAATTTCCTGCAATAGTTGATAAAGTACAGATAACGCTTATAACTGATGAAAATAAAATAAAAACAAAAATCGAAGAAGCACGAAAAGCTTATAAAGATCGTGACGAAAGAGTTGCCGGTTTAACAGACGAAGCAGTTGACACTTTTTATTCCTGCACACTTTGTCAGTCATATGCTCCAAGTCATGTTTGTGTTATCACCCCTTAAAGATTGGGATTATGCGGAGCATACAACTGGCTTGACGGAAAAGCAGCATTTGAAATTGATCCTCTTGGCAATACCCTTGAAGAAAAATACGGGCAATGGGATGGTGTTAATAAATTTGTATATGGTAAATCAAATCAGGCTATAGAGAAATTTAATGCTTATTCAATGATAGTTGATCCAATGACATCATGCGGCTGTTTTGAATGTATTGTCGGAGTTGTACCTGAAGCAAACGGGGTTATGATTGTAAATCGCGGATTTACAGGAATGACTCCTGTTGGTATGAAATTTTCAACTTTAGCCGGTTCAGTGGGCGGGGGACTCCCGACTCCCGGATTTATAGGAGTTGGCCGTATTTACATCTCAAGCAAAAAATTTATTTCTGCTGACGGAGGATTAAAAAGACTTGTATGGATGCCGAAAGAATTAAAAGAAAGCCTGCGCGAAAAGCTTGAGAAAAGAGCTAAAGAAGAAGGCATTCCTGATTTGCTGGATAAAATTGCTGATGAGACAATTGCTGAAGATGCAGAAAAACTTTTAGAGTTCCTGCAAAAGGTTAATCATCCGGCTCTTACAATGGATCCTATAATGTAGTAAAAAAGTGATATGGTGTAGCGGCTGGATTACTATCCAGCTTAAACAATTAGCAATTGACCCGACATACATTAAAAAAGTAAGCGATGTCTCTTCAAGGCTAAAAATTGAAAGGAGTTATGATTATGAGTAAAGATGAAAGAACTTCAGATCAAAAAGCTTATGATTCTGCTTCGATCAGCATGATAAATAAAGCAAAGGAAGAAAATATTAATCTTTCGTGGGATCGCTATGCTTCAGTACAACCGCAATGTACATTTGGAGTAAAAGGACTCTGCTGCCGTTTTTGTAATATGGGGCCATGCCGTTTAAATCCAAAAACCGGTGCGGTTAAAGGTGTCTGCGGTGCCGATGCAGATCTCATCGCTGCAAGGACATTGACAAGAAGCGTTGCCGCCGGAACAGCCGCTCATTCAAACCATGGACTTGAAATGGCATATATATTACTCGATGTAGCGGAAGGCAAGGCAGCAGCTTACAAAATTACAGATGAAACTAAATTAAAACAAGTAGCACTTGATATGGAAATACCGATTGAAAGCAGAAGCAAAGAAGAAATAGCAAAAGATGTCGCTCTTGCCGCTATTTCAGATTTTGAAAAAAGCCATACAAAACCGCATTTTTTAAAACGTGTAATAGCAAAAAGAATAAAAATATGGGAAAAACTCGGCATTGTTCCAAGAGGTGTTAACGAAGAAATAGTAGAGGCTCTGCACCGTACAAATATGGGTATGGGTTCTGATTATAAAGAAATTACAATGGCAGGTATGAGAGTAGCTCTTTCAAACGGCTGGGCAGGATCAATGCTGGCAACTGAAATTACAGATATTTTATTCGGCACACCAAAACCCTTGCGCTCCACTGTGAATTTAGGAGTTTTGAAAAAGGATATGGTAAATGTACTAATTCATGGTCATGAACCGCTTCTTTCAATGGTAATTATAGATGCCGCTGTTGATCCGGAAATAATAAAACTGGCGCTATCTGTCGGTTCAAAAGGAGTTAATATTGCAGGCATATGCTGTACCGCAAATGAAGCGCTCATGCGTCGCGGTCTTCCGATAGCAGGAAATTTTCTTCAGCAGGAACTGGCTCTTGTAACTGGTGCAGTTGAAGCTATGGTTGTTGACGTACAATGTATTATGCCGTCACTGCCGGAAATAGCAAAATGCTACCATACTAAAATTATTTCCACTTCACCAAAGGCAGTAGTAAAAGGTGCAGTCCAAATTATGTTTGATGAGGAACATGCCTATGAAAGAGCCAAAGACATATTAAAAGAAGCAATAAACAATTATAAAAACCGTGATCAGGCTAAAGTAAATATCCCTGATAAAAAAATGGATCTTGTTGCGGGTTTCAGTCATGAAACAATTAATTACATGCTGGGAGGAACTTTTAGAGGTTCATATAATCCGCTCGTAGAAAATATAAAGAACGGTCGTATTAAAGGTGTTGTTGGAATTGTAGGATGTAATAATCCGCGTTTTACATCTGATGCTCCGACAGTTAAACTTATACGAACGCTTATAAAAAATGATATCCTTGTTGTTCAAACAGGCTGCGCTGCAATTGCGGCGGCAAAAGAAGGGTTAATGGTGCCGGAAGCAATGGATCAGGCAGGTGCGGGATTAAGAGAAGTGTGTGAAGCAGTAGGTATTCCTCCTGTTCTTCATTGCGGCTCATGCGTTGACAACACCCGAATACTTATTGCATGTACAGAAATGATAAAACACGGATTGGGTGAAGATTATTCAGATTTACCTGTCGCAGGAGTTGCAATTGAGTGGATGAGCGAGAAGGCTCTTTCAATCGGGAATTATTTTGTTGCCCAGGGAGCAATGGTTCTTGTAGGTGTTCAGCATCAGGTAACCGGAAGTGATAATATGACAAATTTTTTATATAATGAAATGGAAAATTTAACCGGCGGAAAATTTGTTTTCGAACCGGACCCTGATAAAGCCGCGCAAATAATAATTGAACACATTAATAAAAAGCGAAAAGCATTGGGAATTTAATTTGAGGTTTTAATTTTCGTAGGGCGAACCTATGTGTTCGCCCTTTTTTTTGTCTGATGAATTGGCACTTAAATAAACAATAAATAATTCCTATCAGAGATAGAAATATAGGCGAAGTAAAAGCTTCGCACTATTGAGCTATTCATTTTTATCTCTTTTTTTTCCCCTTATTTAAATGAAAAATTTACGATCGGCAAAATGTAATATGGATTCTTACTTCCATTAATATTTATTAAACCGATTTGTAATCCCTCTAAACTATTTGTATTATTCACAAGCCCAAACTGAACACCTTTAATTTTGTTGGAATAATTATATATTCCTGTTTGTAAACCCAAAAAATCACCTTCTGTAAGATTAACCATACCACCCTGCCAGCCGGTAAAGTTTCCTTTGGTACGATTTATTATGCTCTCCTGCAAGCCATTAAAATTTCCTTTAACACAATTTGCAAAACCATATTGGATACCTGTAGCATTTCCTTTTACTTTATTAACGATACCTATGTCAAGACCTGTGATATTATTATTAACACCATAAATTAAATTTAATCTGACTCCTTCAATTGAGACATCTTCGCTGTAAATTTGAACCGGATTAAATAAAGAAAGCTGTATTGGTTTGGTGTCCTCCGCAAAAATTTTTGAACTTCCTATAAGAATTAGTATAGCCAAAATCGAAAACTTTTTTTTCATGATACTTCCTTTCATTTTAGGTTTATACAGTTGAGTATATATAACTTATTAGTTTAAGTCAACCATGTGAATTAGGTGGTTCCCCATGTATTTTTGTGTAGGAGTGATCTCCTGATCACGATTTTTTATGATAATCTACATTTCTTATCAGTTTTCATTTAAAAAATCTTTTATTAATTTCTTTTCCCCATTTTTATCATATTGGTATAATTTGTCTTCGACTTTCATAAATCGTCTGCCATTCCATTTATATATAATTTCCTGTCCCTGGTCAGCCCTCCATGGATCTCGTGTCTTAAATAGTAACTCCCCATTAATAGTGCCTTCATTTAATTTCGCCCCGCGTAATGTACCAATATGCTTATATGTTTTACCAGTCTTACCAAAAATGTAAAAATTACCACTGTTGTGAGCACCTCTTATATTGTTGTATTTGCTGCGATACTCAGCTTCAATGGATATTATTTCTTCATATTCGCCGATTTTTTGGTGTCTGCGGAGTATGCTGTCAGCGGCAATTTTTAATAGTGTGTCAGGGTCAGATGGCAGCTCATTTTCCCTTGCTATGAATTCAAAAATCTCTTTATAGGAGGCCAGTGGCTCAGGTGCTTTTGCGTCTTCAGCGATTTTTTTGTCAATCTCCGCAGAAGGCTCGCCATCTTTAGTAAAAGCTCGTTCCCCGCTTATCGTTCCGTCTTCTCTGTAATAAATAAACGTTCCGGTAGGTTTCCCCATGCTATAATTACCCTTAACACTTACCTTCCCATTTGGAAACCATGATGTATAGTCACCGTCCGCATATCCATTTATTATTTTTTGTTGAAATCTTATCTTCCCATTTTCATGGTATTCCTTTTCAATAATAGTTTTTTGATCAATTATGGAAATAACAGTATTTTTTGCACCGGATGGATACCGAGATACAATAATTCGTTCATTTTCTTCTGCGTGAATTATCTGCAAGTATCGCAAGGATACAATCAATATAGACAAGCTTATGAAATATCTAAATAATTTTTTCATATTTTGCTTCTCATTAGATGGTTATTGAATAGTTTTTTGTATAATATAATACCATAAAATTTCAATTTGAATATGTAAAATTAATTTGTACATTTTGTAACCGTTTCCCATTGTAATTTAAAATCAGATCCTTACTTTACATTAATAATTTTGAATGTTATTAATTATATAGGGAATAAGAACAAACCCAAAGGGTGATATATGCAATGTCAAAATTGGGATAAAATGAAAAAAGATGACATTTTGAAATTGCAGGGGAATCGTTTGCATCATTTCTTAAATACAATGATCTATCCTTACAGCCCTTATTACCGCGATCTATTTCAAAAAAACAAGATATCACCTGAAAAAATCAAAATGGTTGAGGATTTAAAAAATATTCCTTTTACCACTAAAGTCGATATAGCTCCGACTCTTGAGGATCCTCAAAAATATAAATCTATTATTCTACAGCCCAATGCCGATAATATAAGAAAGTATGCGCCGGTTTCTAAAAAAATTGAACTTTTAATAAAAAAAATTATAAAAGGAGAAGATGCAGTTAAGCTTGAATTGACAAAAGAATTTATGCCGATATCGCTTTTTTTTACTACCGGAAGAACTGCTCTTCCTACAGCTTTTGCATTATCTTTATTTGATACAGGACTTTTGCAAACCATTGGTGAGCGGATTGTTAAGATTTTGGATCTTGATTCTTACAATGACAGGGGTTTAAATATGTTCCCTTATGCGCCGCATCTTGCTTTCTGGCAGGTAGTTTTTAGCGGATGGGGTGGGGGAGTTCTTCTTTTGAGTACAGGAGGAGGAAAAGTTGCAGGGACAGAAGGTAATATAATGGCAATTGAAAAATTTAAACCATCATTACTTATCGGTATCCCGGGCTATGTCTATCATATACTAAGGCAGGCTGAACAGGAAGGTCATAAATTTAATTTTGTTACTAAAGTTGCTTTAGGCGGTGAAAAAGTTTCTCAGGCATTAAAAGAAAAAATACGAAATATTTTAAATAATATGGGAGGGCATAATACGAAAGTGATGTCTGTGCTGGGATTTACAGAAGCCCGAAAATGCTGGACTGAATGTCCGTCAGATATATCAACCGGATTTCATACGTACCCTGATCTTGAGATATTTGAAATAATTAACCCTGAAACAGGGGAGGTACTGGATGAGGGGATGACAGGGGAGCTTGTTTATACTTGTCTTGAAGGACGCGGAAGCTGTGTTATAAGATACAGAACAGGGGATATTATTGAGGGCGGCATCACATACGAAAAGTGTCCCGGGTGCGGACGAACTTTGCCGAGAATTTCAACAAAACTTTCAAGAGTATCCAATATTAAAGATTTACAGCTTTCAAAGGTCAAAGGCAATCTTGTAAATTTAAATTTATTTATTCATATTTTAAGCGAAAATCACGATATTGAAGAATGGCAGATCGTACTTAAAAAGAAAAACAATGATCCCTTTGAACTTGATGAAGTATTGATATATCTGTCAGTAAAAAAAGGTATAGACATAGAAAATCTGCGCAGAACAGTTAATGATAAATTTATTGATGAAACAGAAGTTCATCCTAATGAAATTATAATAACAACATTAGATGATATGCTTCACCGTCTCGGTATGGATACAAAGCTGAAGGAAGAGAGGATATTGGATTTACGTAAATGAAAGGGCGTAAAATGAAAGAGATAGTAATTGCGGGAGGCATAAGATCTCCATTTGCAAAATCAGGTACATATTTAAACAATATCTCTGCCTATAATCTTTGCGCTGTGGTTTTAAAAGAGCTTCTTTATATAACGGGTATTTCCCCGAATGTAATTGATGAGGTCATTATCGGAAATGTTGCCAATCCGCCTGAAGCTATGAATATTGCAAGGGTTATAGCTCTTCTTGCGGGATTACCGTATGATATTCCGGCATTTACTGTGCATCGTAATTGTTCTTCAGGAATGCAGGCAATAACAACAGCTTATGAAAAAATTATGGCAGGGACTGCCGAATTCATTCTTGCCGGCGGGACAGAATCAATGAGTAATATCCCTTTCTATTTTACAAATGAATTGAAGGAAAAATTTTCAGGCATTTTACGTGCTAAAACTATGATGGAAAAATTCAAGAAAATAATCAGTATCAAACCTCACGATGTTTTACCTGTTATTGGTGTTTTAAAAGGGCTTACGGATCCCGTTAGTACGCTTAATATGGGACAGACAGCGGAAGTGCTTGCAAAGGAATTTAAGATTCCCAGGAAAGAGCAGGATGAATTTGCTTTTCTAAGCCATAGAAGAGCGCTTGCATCAATTAAATCGGGAAGATTACAGGAAGAAATAATGCCGATTTATATTCCGCCGGATTACAAACAATTTCTTGATAAAGATTCCTGTCCGCGCGAGGATACTAATATGGAATCGCTCGGCAAACTTAATCCTGTATTTGATAAAGTAAACGGGACTGTTACAGTAGGTAACTCCTGTCCTATAACCGATGGCGCCTGCATGCTTGTGGTCACTACCTATGAAAAAGCGCAAAGTATGGGTTTGCCGATAATGGGAATACTTAAAGCATATGCATATGCAGGACTTGATCCTAAAAGAATGGGGCTTGGACCTGTATTTGCCATGCATAAATTATTTAAAAAAGAAAAAATGACTTTAAAAGATATTCAATTAATTGAGATAAATGAAGCTTTTGCAGCTCAAGTGAT
>JACQWU010000029.1:8164-15644 GCA_016209155.1 Candidatus Desantisiibacteriota bacterium
TTCAAAAAAATTTCGGTGAATCGGAGGCAATAGGTGAGATTGACAGGAATATTCTAAATGTTAACGGCGGCGCAATAGCTCTCGGTCATCCTGTCGGAGCAACAGGAGCAAGAATGATCTTTACGCTTCTTAAGGAAATGGAAAAAAGAAACCTGCAGCTCGGCCTTGCCAGCTTATGCATAGGAGGCGGACAGGGCGCCGCTCTTTTATTTGAACGAACGTAAGTTAATTTTTGTGTAGGGCATGGCTTTAGCCATGCGGTTCGGGGAATTAGCAAAATATAAGGTGATTAAATTAATGTTCAATTGAATAATAAGATATAATAAAAGCAAGCCTAAAGACTTGCCCTACATAAACCTTAAATGCAAATTTAAAGCGAGGATAAGACAATGGCAGCATTTAATCTGGATAAGAGTTCCGAAGGTGTTTATTATATAGTTTTTGATACTCCGGACAAAAAAGTTAATGTGCTGGATATGACAGTTATGGATGAACTATCTCAGATTCTTAAACAAATCATGCAGGATGAAAATGCTAAAGGTGTTATTTTTATAAGCGGGAAGAAAAATATTTTTATTGCCGGTGCTGATATTTCAGTTATTAAAAATATTAAAAATAAGCAGGATGGAGTTAATCTTTCAAAAAAAGGGAGAGAAATATTAAGACATATAGAGAATTTAAACATACCGTCAATAGCCGCAATTAACGGGGCATGTCTTGGCGGAGGAATGGAACTTGCATTATTCTGCAGTTACAGAATAGGAACAGATAATCCTTCAACTAAATTTGGTTTGCCGGAAGTTTCACTTGGCGTTTTACCCGGTTTTGGCGGAACACAACTGCTGCCGAAACTTATTGGCATTAGATCCGCAATTGCCATGATTATTTCCGGAAAAAAATTTGATTCAAAACGCGCGCAAAAAATAGGGCTTATTGATAAAATGGTGCCGGAGACTTTACTAAAAGAAAATGCAGAGCAATTTTTAAATTATGTATTAACACCAAAAGGTAAAATGGAAATTGAGAAAAAAAGAAAAGCGAAAAAGAATTTTTTTCTTGAAGGTAATTTTATCGGACAAAGTCTTATTTTCAGAGAAGCGCATAAGCAAATTTTAAATAAAACCGGCGGCAATTATCCCGCGCCGGTTTCTGCTTTAAGTGCTATAAAAGGCGGATTTAGTCTTTCCCCTGAAGCAGCGCTTGATATGGAATCGGAAATGTTCGGCGCAATGGCAATAACACCGGTTTGTAAAAATTTAATAGATGTATACTACTGGAGTGAAAAAGCTAAAAAAGCGGGGAAAAAGGAAAATATAAAAGCAATTGCCAAAGCGGGAGTTTTGGGAGCTGGAGTTATGGGCGGCGGTATAGCACAGCTTATAAGCGCTAAAAAGCTTGATGTCCGTATGAAAGATATTAAAAAGGAAGCTATTCTGGCAGGCTTTGCATCTGCATGGAAAGTTTATCAGGGAGCCATAGAGCGTAAAAAAATTACCAAAGATGAAGCGGAAAAGAACATGCTTTATATTTCTCCCGCACTTGATTATACCGGGTTTGGAAAACTTGATATCGTCATCGAAGCAGTTGTTGAAGATATGGAGATAAAGAAAAAAGTATTTCAGGAATTAGAAGGAAATATATCTCCAGATACTATTATCGCAAGCAATACTTCTTCTATTTCAATCAGTAAAATGGCTTCTGTGCTTAAGCATCCCGAAAGATTTATTGGACTCCATTTTTTTAATCCTGTACATCTTATGCCTTTAATTGAAATTATTCCCGGAGATAAAACAGATGAAAAAACTCTAAACACGGTTATTGATTTTGCCATTAGTTTAGGGAAAATGCCTGTTGTTGTAAAAGACAGGGAAGGATTTCTGGTTAACCGCATATTGATGCCATATCTAAATGAAGCAGGTAAACTACTCAATGAAGGTGTATCAATAGAAATGATTGACAGGTGCGCTAAAAAATTTGGTATGCCAATGGGTCCGCTTGAACTTATGGATGAGATCGGGATAGATGTCGGGCATAAAGTGGCGCTAATTATGGAAAGTGCTTTTGGCAAACGAATGCAGGTATCAAATATTTTAAATAAGATTTATGAGGATAAACGCTTTGGTAAAAAAGTAAAAAAAGGTTTTTATATTCACACCGGAAAAACTAAAATCCCTGACCAGAAATATATAGATAAGATAAGACAAAATACAATCGTGCAGGCTATGGATGAAGAAGAAGTCCTAAGCAGGATACTAATGATAATGATAAATGAATCAGCGCTTTGTCTTGAAGAAAATATTGCCGCAAGCGCCGGAGAACTTGATTTTGCTTTAATAATGGGAATTGGTTTTCCTGCTTTTCGCGGCGGAGTTTTAAAATTCGCAGATACTATTGGCTCAGAAAAAATTTACAAGCAATTAAAAGATTTTGAACAAAAATACGGTGTATCTTTTGCCCCGTCAGAAAAATTAAAGCTTATGAGTTTGAAAAATGAAGCTTTTTATCTGTAAGTGCTATTAATATGTAAGCCTTTCAAAGCATGGATGAATTGACACTAAAATAAATAATAAAGAATTACTATTATGGTTTTTTGTAGATTACTTTATAAACATTACCGCTATAATCGTCTGTAATGAACATTTCGCCTTTAGAATTAAAGGCAATATCCAGCGGTTGTCCTTTTATTTCTACGTCGGGGGATATCCAGCCTGTTATAAAATCCCGGATTTTTGTCGGGTTGTTATTTGAAAAAATAACCTGTATTATCTTGTACCCGTTTCTATTTCTGTTTTTACCGTGTAAAGCAATAAAAAGATCTCCTTTACAGTCTTCGGGAAACAAATTTCCAGAATAAAATTTTAATCCGTAAGGTGAAGAACGAGCTGGAAGTTTGAACTGCGGCTTTATAGCATACTTAATAAGATTTTGATTTTTATATGAAGGATTTGGAACATTATCTCCATAGAAGTATGGCCATCCATAAAATTTTTTAGGGATGATAAGATTAAGTTCTTCAGATATTTCTTTTTCATTCATATTTTCTTTTACACTGTCTGCTGCCCATAAATTTAAATTTCCGGGACTGTAAGCCATTCCAAAAACAGAAAGAAATCCTGAAGCAAAAATTTTTTCATTTTCTCCGTTTCCATTATATTCCAATATTGACCCAAGTTTTGTATTACTGGGTAAACAACTATCGCAGGGTGCAATAACAGATACAAGTATATTCCTACCTTGTGTGCATTTTAAAACTCTGTAAACAGGTTTGTCTCTATCACCCTGTAAATTGGAATTAATTATATTTATATTTGTCACTTTTAAGCTGTAAGGATCATAGGAGGCTTTAATAATTCCATTATTTGCCGCTATATAGATATTGTCATTGCTAATATCTATACCTGAAGGAAAATGTATCCCTAGTAAGAGGTTTACCACATTATCAGCTTTTCCATCTTTATCTAGATCAGGTAAGGCAACTACTGCTCCGCGCATAGGAACTGTAAGTATAAGATTATCTTTAGCATCGAAAGTCATCATACAGGGAGTACCAAGGCCAAAGCAAAATAAAGAAATCGAAAATCCAGGCGGCAGAGTTAATGAAGATATTATATCTTTTCCAGCTATACCATGAGCGAGACTTAAATAAGTTATAGATATTAATAAAATGAATTTAATATATTTTTTCTTCATAGATGCTACATTTATACCATAATATTTAAATTTATGCATGAAAAATTAAAACATTAATTTAAGCTGAAGACTGAAGCAATGAGCAATTAGTGATGAGCAATGAGAAGGACGAGGGACGACCATTCGCTGCGCTCGTTAGGACGAAGGACGAAAAAGCAAAAAGCTGATAACCCTCAATACCCTTCAGTCTAAAAGCCTTCAGTCTAATTTTAAATTATCGGTTGAATCCATCCATTTGGCATATTTTCATCTTCAACTATTTTAATTATTTCTTCGTATTCCTTTTTAGTAACAGGATTACAAAGCTCAGGAAAATCATGAGAATGAAATGCAGGGAAGTATTGGCTCATTAAGCTTAAATATGTATTCCTTGAAATATTTTCAGCAATAAAATGCATTATTTCACCAGAACCTGCAAGATTTGATGGAAGTACTAAATGACGTATTATTAAACCGCGTATAGCTATTCCATTTTCATCAGTTATAAGATCCCCGACTTGGTCGTGCATTTCTATTACTGCTTTCTTGACAGAATCACAGTAGTTTATACTTTTAGAATATTTAATAGCTATATTTTCATTAGCATATTTTATATCAGGCAGATAAACATCTACTATATTTGATAGTAATTTTAGAATACTTACATTTTCATATCCGCTTGTATTATATACAATAGGGATTTTTAATCCTTTTTTACAAGCGAGTATAAGTGCTGATGCAAATTGCGGGATATAATGAGTTGGTGTAACAAGATTTATATTATGAGCACCTCTTTTTTGAAGCTCAAGCATTATATCTGCCAGCTCATTTTCCTCATATTCTATCCCATTATAAAGCTGACTTATGGGAAAGTTCTGGCAATATACACAGCGCATTGTGCATCCGGTAAAAAATATTGTTCCTGATCCCCTATCCCCGGAAATTGGAGGTTCTTCACCATTATGAATATTATAGCTGGAAATTTTAGGTTTTATTCCGGCATTGCAGAACCCTTTTTCACTGTTCACACGATTAATTTTACACTCACGAGGACATAATGTACATGATTTTAATATTTTTTTTAATTCTAAAGCCCTTTTTTCAAGCTCTCCGTTTTTGGAAAGATTTATGTACCCCGGGATAGTAGAGAATTTATCCATTTTTGTCCCTTAATTTAATGTTTAAATAACATTTAAAGTTAATTATAACATTAAATGTTTTGTCACTAAAGTACAATTTATGATTTGATTTATTAATAAATATATACTATTAATTGTATATAGAGTATTAATAATAATTAATCAGGTGTATAGACTGAACGTGGAAGGTTTTTAGGTATAAATTATGCATGAAAACTAATATGCTTCAGCCTTCAGCCTAAATACCTGCGGATAATGTGTAAATCATAGGATTTAGTTATGAAATTAATTGAAAAATACGGATTCCTGTTGTTCCTTATTTATACTTTTAATATAACATCAATTTTTGGTTTAAATAAAAATCCAGCCAACGAATATGTCCCGGGAGAACTTATTGTTAAATTTAAAGGTAATAAAGTTGATATTATTGTATCTGAAATTAATGAAGAAAAAAAATCCGAAGGAAAAATTGCTTCAATAAGTTCTCTTAGTACTCTTAATAAAAAGTATAAAGTAAAAAAAATAGTACCATTATTCAAATCATTAAAAACTAGCAGTAAGATAATAAATTCAGAAGAAAAAGCAAAAGAAATAAAAAATAAATTTGCTAAAAGATCTCATCGTCAGCTAAAGCTGGATAAAGTTCCGAAATTAGAGCATATTTATACACTCTCTCTTGATAAAGAAATCGATGTTAAAAATGCTGCCCTGGAATACTCTAAAGATCCCAATATTGAATATGCTGAACCAAATTATATTTATTATGCTG
Organism: Candidatus Desantisiibacteriota bacterium; assembly: GCA_016209155.1. Lineage (GTDB taxonomy): Bacteria > JACRDZ01 > JACRDZ01 > JACRDZ01 > JACRDZ01 > JACQWU01. Next base: position 13,742 of record JACQWU010000029.1, read on the forward strand.
AATATATTCCGAACGATCCGAGCTATGCCAGTCAATGGGCTCATCCGAAGATTAAATCAGAATCAGGCTGGGATATAACACTTGGTGATCAATCTGTAATAATTGCAATGGTTGATACCGGAGCTGATTATAATCATCAGGATCTCAGCGGAAATATATGGATGAATTTCGATGAAATTTCAGGGAATAGCACAGATGATGATGGTAACGGTTATATTGATGATATACGCGGCTGGGATTTTTATAATAATGATAATTCTCCGCTTGATGATAATGGCCACGGGACCCATACCTCAGGAATAGCCGCAGCTATAGGCAATAATAGTGTCGGAGTAACAGGAATAGCTCCTGGGTGCAAAATAATGATACTAAAAGCAGGAAGTTCAAGCGGATCTTTTTCTATAATTAATTGCGTTAAAGCAATTGAATATGCGGCAAATAATGGTGCGGATATTATAAGCAACAGTTGGGGAGGTTCGTCATTTTCATACTCGGTAAATTCAGCTTTTGAATATGCTAATTCTCTGGGAGCAATTTCTATAGCTTCAGCAGGGAATGAGAATAGCGATGGGCCTCATTATCCTTCAGGTTATGACAAAGTTTTGTGTGTTGCCGCTACATCTTCTAATGATTCAAGAGCATCCTTTTCCAATTATGGTGCAGATGTTGACGTCTCCGCCCCCGGAGTTAATATTTTATCAACTCTTACTTCCAATAGATATGGCAATATGAGCGGAACTTCAATGTCAACTCCATTTGTTTCCGGATTAGCAGGATTAATTTTATCTAAGTATCCAACATTAACAAATGAAAATATTAAATTTATTATTAAAAATAAGGTTGATGAATTTGGTGTTGATTTGCCGGTTCCCGATAAATTTATTGGAAAAGGAAGGATTAATGTTCTTAAAGCTTTGCAATATGGGACAATTCCTTCTTACAATGCTTTAATATCAAACAAACCTGTAAGTGCGATTTCCGCAAATCAAGAAATATCGGGTACCGCAAATGGTGATTCTTACACTGTACAAATAGGGGAAGGATATTATCCTATAGCATGGGAAACTATTGGTTCAGGAGCACAAGATCAGAATAATTATCTGGCAGCATTGAACACTACCTTATACAAAGATGGAATATATACTGTCAGATTGATTGTAAATGGTTCCGTGGGTGAGGTGAGAGATCAGTTTTATGTTGAAATAAATAATGTGTATATTGAAGAACCGGATAGTTTAAATTTATATAAATTTGGGGATATTATCCAGATAAAAGCCATAGCCAAACATTCCAGTCAGAGTTACATTTTAGAATATGCTTTAAGTTCTTCTCCGAATTCATGGAGTTCAAATGGACTTTCTTATAGCAAAGATGGAGAAATAATAAGCGGAACATGGGATACTCAAGTCCTGCCTGATTACGGGATATATATACTCAGAGTAAGATCTACCTTTAACAATAAAGAATCTGTTGATACTATGAATGTAAGTATCGAAGTTTATCAACAGGGTTGGCCACAACAGGTGTCGGGAGAATACATTGATAAGTCATCGCCGATGATTGCGGATATTGATAATGACGGGCATAAAGAAGTAATAATTGGTACAACAATAGGTAATATTTATGTATGGAATTATGATGGGACTATGCATTTTGGCTGGCCTCAGAATACAAATAGCTATGGTATCCGTTCTACTGTTGCTGTTAGTAATATAGATAATGACAATGAATTGGAAATTATTGTAAATGCTACTAATAAAATTTATGTTTATGAGCATGACGGTAATATTAAGAATGGATGGCCTGTGAATATTAATCTGGGGAATACTTCATCTCCTGTAATTTATGATATGGGTAGTGAGAGAAAAATATTAATAGGAATGAATAATAGCGGGATGAAAAT
>JACQWU010000110.1:0-722 GCA_016209155.1 Candidatus Desantisiibacteriota bacterium
ATATCATTATCTTCCAGCGCGGTTTTCAAATTTTTCACTGTTTGAAAAGCATCAATACCATTGGCATTAAAAACTTCTTCTCCTGAAAGATTTATCTCCAGATATGTGTTATTCCCAATCTGCCTTGAAATTGTCTCTGTATCACCTTTATAGTTACCATTTGTATCATATGAAGGAGTATGTGTCATTTGACCGCTAAAAATATATTCTCCGTTAATATTGCTATTCCCTATTCTAATCAATTCTTTAAATAAATCATCAACTTCGGCTGCCATAACTTTTCTATCACCGGAATTCAATGTGCCGTTTGCTCCAGCTGTAGCAAGCTCTTTTATACGGACAATTATAGTTTCTGCACTTGAGACTGCGGTTTCATTCTCCTGAAGCCATAACTGAGCACTGTCAACATTAGTAGAATACTGGTCTGTTTCACCTAAATTTGTACGCTGCTGCAGAATATTTTTCATCCCTATAGGATCATCGCTTGGTTTATTTATACGTTTGCCTGTTGAAAGTCTATCCTGAAACATATTTAACTTTTCCAGATTGGAAGATAAATTATTCGAAAGATTATCAACCAGCATTTTGTTAGTAACACGCATTAAAATACTCCTTAACAATTTTCATATTAAGGCAGCGGGCGAATTACATTCGCCTTATTTAGCGGAATGGTAATCCCGCCTCTACTACCTTCCTAGAGTATTAATTAAAGTAGCAAGCAT
>JACQWU010000110.1:740-6965 GCA_016209155.1 Candidatus Desantisiibacteriota bacterium
GGATAATTCTTCATTCATAGACACGCCCACAATCGATTGTTTATGTGTTTTAATCTGTTCAACAACCAGATTTTGCGATTCAGTATAATTATTTGCTTCCTGACTCTCAACTCCAAGTGAGCCTATCATCCCTGCATAAAAATCATCAAAAGTTGAAGAACCGCTATCCATTAACAATGATTTTTTTAGAGCATAAATATTGAGTGCGTTAGCATTATCACCGGGCGCACCTGTTGCTGAAGCGGCTATTTTATTTGTATCATTCAGTATCACAGGATCAACAGCTATATCTGAGGCTCCCGTTCCGTTAAAAAAATTACTTATTACACCAAGATCGAGCATTATATCATCAGGATCGGCAGCAATTTTAATAAGCTGCGGATTGGTTATATCAGGTTCCAGGACCAGCTTATCATCTTCTATACTTGCTGTAACACCTGTATTTAAGGTTTCAGAGTTAATATTAGCTGCAAGATCATTTAAAGAATCACCGGCATTAATATTTATATTTGTACCGTTAAGTGAAAAACTTCCTCCGGCAGTAAAGGTGCCGGTAAAAGCATTCGCACCTTTTATTTTGATCGATCCATCCATTCCCATACCCTGACGGTGAATAGTATTAATTTGAGTTATAAGTTCAGAAGCAAGTGAATCTATTTTATCCTTATAAGAATCAATAACATCATCTCTTGCTTCTACAATACCTTTAATTTCACCCGATTGAAAATCAACAGTCGTACCGGCATCAACCCAATAGGCTTCGTTATAAATGGAATTCTGAATATTCCGGTTCCCGATCAGCATATTGTTTACACCTTCCACGAGGGTTACATTGGCTAATGTAACTTTAACTGTCCCGTTATCATTTCTTTCAGCTTTGACATCTGCAATACCTGATAATTCATCTATTTTTAAATCTATTTGATCCAATATATCATTTGGAGACCCGGTGGCGCTCATCTCACCTGCCTGTTTGTTCAATAAAGCTATTTCACCGGATAATTGATTTATTTTTTCTATTTTTCCAATAAGATTATCATCTAAATTCTTTGCCAGATCATTAAAACTTGAAATCAAACTGTTAAATTTATTAGATACTACATTCCCTATTTCCCTAACATTTACTCTGCTTGCTGAATCTGCCGGATTATTTATCAAACTCTGCCACCCGTTCCAGAATTTTCCGAGTACATCATTAAGTCCTCCGCCGGTAGATTCATCCAAGATATTTTCCAATTCCCCCAATGTGGATTTTTTTATTTCCCATTCATTTAATTCACCTGTTTCATTCCATAAACGCAGATTAGTATAATGATCATACATTCTTCGTATTTCTTTTACTTCCACTCCATTTCCTATCCATCCTTGAGGAATACGGTTGGGAGAAGCTTCATCCATTATAACCTGCTGTTTGGAATATCCTGGAGTGTTGGCATTGCTGATATTGTGTGACGTGGTAATAATACTGTTTAAATTTGCCTGCATTGCCCGTTTTGCGGCTTCAAAACTGCCGAATATATTTAACATAATTTACTCCTCAAAAAAATTCGAAATTCAAGATTCAAAATTCAATATGTAAAATTTAAAACTTTGCATCTACACATCCTGCTGCAAGAGCCGGATCAAAATTTAATACGGCTTTCTCAGTATATTCCGTGTTTTTATTTATAAGCAGCCCAATAGCATTCTGAATATATTGAAGAGAATGGCTGAAAAACATATAGTTACTTCTGTTTATCCGTTCCAGTTTCTCTACTATCTCATGAAGACTTTTAAAATGATTTTTTAATTGGGATAAATACGGCTCGTCAGATAATTCAATTAATTGCGACAGAGTAATTCCGGAATAATTCAGCATATAATTTTGAGATATTTTATTGAATAATTTTAATCTTGCTTCTGATATAACTTTAAGTTTTAGTATAAGAGTATTTCCTTCTTTTGCTGTTTCCTCAATACCTTCAAAACTTCCGGATGATATGTACTGTCTTTGATTAATTAATATTTCTAAAAGATTCCGGTACAAAGATATTTCCTGTCCCAGGATTATTTCAAAATTATGCCATAATAAAATCATAGGAAATCCTTTTCTTGTTTAATTTTTCATTCATACCAGCTTATTAATAAGCATACTTTCAACTAATAGTCTTTCCCCTACTTCTTCACCCTTGATATTATAAGTATTATTTTCTATTCTGCTTTTAATCTCTGCAATCTTATCTTCTCTTTCCATTGGCATTTGTTTAAGCAAATCCTGTACCTGTTTACCCTTATCAGCTTCATAGGACAATTGTATTGAATCCTTTTTTTTTTTCGTTGCTGAATTATTTATTTCATTCTTATCTTTGGCTTTTTTTGATTTATCGATATTCTGCAAATAGTTTTCAAGCTTAACGATATTATTATCAATTTTCATACTGCTTTCTCCTTTTTTAAGATTCATTTTTCACCTCGTAATAATAAACACTCTTCTTTTATTATTAGAGGAAAAAAAAACTTTAACTTTAATCTTTTTTACCTTCCAGAAACTGTTTTTTCATTTGTTCATATAAATAATGGGTAAGTCCGATTCCTCCTGAATCAGCCAGAAATTTTGATACTTCTGTATACATCATATCCTGATACATTTCACCCATAGGATTTTTTTCTTTATTCAAACTGCTTCCCATAGCTTTAAAAAGAGTATTTATGAATATTGATTCAATATTTTTGCATGTTTCCAAAAGCGCTTTTTCATTTTTTTCAATATTTCTATCTTTACCTGTTTCTTTTAAAGGTTTAAATAACTCCATATTTAAAAATTCGCTATTGATATTGTTAATCATAATTTTTCACTCCAAACGTATTTCTTACATTATTTCCAATTCGGCCTGAAGTGCGCCGGCTTTTTTTATTGCCTGGATTACTGCAATTAAATCACGCGTAGTAACTCCAATAGCATTCAGAGCCTTAACGACTTCACCTAAATTAGCACCATATGGAACCACAAGTAATCGCGAACCTTCTTCATTAACCAATAAATCAGTATCCTCAAAGACAGTTGTTTTCCCCTGCGATAAAGGTGCAGGCTGAGAGGCTTCTACTTTAGTTTTTATCTCAAGACTTAAATTCCCGTGAGCAATAGCTACAGTTGAAATACGAACATTTTCGCCCATTACAACAGTACCGGTACGCTCTGCAATTACTACTTTGCCTATACTGTCCACTGCTACATTTAAATTTTCAAGACTTGCTAAAAAATTAACAAGATTATTTTGATAACTCAGAGGTATATTAATTTGTATGGAAGCCGCATCAATTGCCTTTGCCATATTATTTTCTATGGTATTATTTATTGTAACAGCTACTCTGGCGGCTGTGGTAAAATCAGGATTATTTAGAATAATAGTAACAATCTGATTATTTGCAAAATCAATATTAACATTTCTTTCAACAATTGCGCCGTTCGGGATACATCCGACTGTAGGAAAATTTTTTTGAACCTTCTCTCCTCCGCCGCCTCCGAGACTAAATCCGCCTATGGAAATGGGTCCCTGAGCTACAGCATAAACTTTTCCGTCACCGCCTGAAAGAGGTGTAATTAATAGTATTCCGCCCTGCAGGCTCTGAGAATCACCCAAAGAGGAAACAGTCACATCAATTGCATTACCCTGCTTAACAAATGGCGGAAGTTTAGCAGTAACAATTACTGCCGCAACATTTTTTAATTTTAATTTATCAGGAGGAATAGAGACCCCTAATCTTTGCAGCATATTTACCACAGATTGAATTGTAAACATTGTATTCTGACCATCCCCTGTTCCATTTAATCCTACGACTATTCCATACCCGATCAGCATATTATCTCTAATACCGTCTATTTTCGCGATATCCTTAATTCTGCTCTCAGCATAGACATTTGTAAAAATCAAAATAAATAAACCCATTATACAAATAATTTTTTTCATCTGAAAATCTCCGAATATATAATTTGCGAGACTAAAGTCTCGCACTACAATACTATAAATTTAATATATCTTAAAAAATATTAGCCCAGTCAAAAAACCGTGTAATCCATCCGCGCTTTTTTTTGTCCGCAAGCATACCCTTATTTTCATATCTAATTTCCGCTTCTGCCACATAAGTTGAAAGTATAGTATTATTTGCGGAAATATCCTGTGGACGAACAACTCCAGTAATTGTAATAATCTGACAATCTTCATTGACAACAATTGAACGCCGCCCCTCAATTACCAGATTATTATTATCCATTACTTTAACCACCATCGCGCTTATTTTGGCAGCGACATTATCACTGCTTGAAATTGCCCCGCTTCCTTTATGTGTACTGCTGCCGCTCATATCAAACTTTGGTAATTTGCTGTCAGGGGTTGCTTTACCAAAACTCCATGACCCGACTTGAGCTTTTACTGATGAATCCCTGCTGCCTGATGAAGAACCTTCTCTTTTAGCCTGGGATGTCTCAACTATTTCAATTGTCACCGTGTCCCCTACTTTTCTGGCGCGTGACTGCTGATCTCCGAAAATTGAAGCAGACATATTTTCATTAAACTGCCATAATGATTCCGCATTTATAGTTAAAGTAAACAACATAAAAATCAAAAAATATTTCCTCATCGCTTCTCCAATCAACTTTCCGCCTTTTCGTCCCTCGTCCTTCGTCCTTCGTCCTTCGTCTTTCGTCCCTCGTCCTTCGTCTTTCGTCCCTCGTCCTTCGTTTCATCTCAACACACAATGTCTTACTATCTATAACTTTGCATAATATTATCTTTCCTGAATCCAAATTTTTTGCCTTTATTACCTGCCCTAAAATCCCTGATTCCAATGCATTCCCGATTGTAGATAAAGCAAGTCCCGGCATATTGATAACGATTTTTACTTTATCTCCTTTTTTCACTGTATATGGCATTCTAATCATATTTTTTGTAATTACTGTTTTTTCATCCGTATAAGTTACTACCACCTGCCCTATTAAATCCTGTAAATTGCTATATACATTGTTTATTTCCTCGGGATACATTGATACTTTTTTCAAAATAATATTATCAATACTTAAAATATCCCCTGGCAAAAGTCTTTTACCGGCAGTAACAACTTCTTTATTCAATTTCAATATAAAATTCAACCTTAGCTTTCGATATAGTTTATTATTTATTGTTATATCAATATTGACAATTACAAGCCCAAATAATTTTGTATCCAGCATATTTAATTGCGCATTATTGGTAAATTTTGTATATGCGGCAAGTTCAATTAGTCCCTTAGGCACAATTATTGAAGCAGCAGACTGGGGAGAAACAATAGAGAGTTCATTATTTATATCTTTAATATTAGAGCTTAAGAAAGTTTCGGCAGTTTTTATCAATTCTTCCCCTGTAATCACATTATAATCAGTTGTAACTTTAATTTTTTCTTTATAATTTGCATTAATTTCATCAAATCTGCCGGTAATCTGTTTTAGCTTTGACTTGATATATTTATCAGTAATAATTTTAGATAAACCCGGAGGAAATAGATATAAAAATAAGATTACTGAAAACATTCTTTTCATCTTTCCCTCTACCGTCTTAAATTATTAGCTATACCAAGCATTTCATCTGATGTCTGTATTGCTTTTGAATTAATTTCATAAGCACGCTGACTTACGATCAAATTAACCATTTCTTCTATAACTTTAACATTTGACATTTCCAGAAATCCCTGAGCAAGTGTTCCCATACCCTGGGTTCCGGGTTTACCTGTTATTGCATCACCCGAAGAACCTGTTGTGAGATATAAATTTCTACCGATACTATTTAATCCTGCGGGATTCACAAAACGTGCCAGTTCAATAGTACCCAATTGCTGTGGTGCTGCCTGTCCGGCTAATAATACTGATACTGTTCCGTCTGTACCTATAGAAATGTTTGTTGTTCCCTGAGGGATGCTAAGTTCAGGCTGAAGGGGAAGTCCGTCTGAATTTACAATCTGGCCGTCACCATTTAACTTAAAAGCACCGGCACGCGTATAAGCTTCGGTACCGTCAGGCTGGATTACTCTGAAAAATCCATCACCTTCAATAACCAGGTCCAGAGGATTCTCGGTTTCCTGAAAATCACCCTGTGAAAAAATTTTTTGCGCGGCAACAGGTCTTGAACCATGCCCTACCTGAATTCCGGTTGGAGCCTCAGCTCCGGCGCTTACAGATGCACCGGCCGGTTTTATTGTCTGATACAGCAAATCCTG
>JACQWU010000110.1:6985-14090 GCA_016209155.1 Candidatus Desantisiibacteriota bacterium
CAGCAATTCCTGAAAATCCACTCTGCTTCGTTTAAAACCGGTGGTATTGACATTAGCCAGATTGTTTGAAACAGTGTCAATATTGAGTTGTTGCGCAAGCATTCCTGAAGCGGCAGTCCAAAGTGCTCTAATCATAATAATTACCCTCCTTATTAAAAATTAACCACATAATAGATTTTAATTTGAAATTTGAGATTTAAAATTTAAAATTAACTAGCTGACTCTCCCGACTTCTCTATTAGCAGATTGAATGCTTTCATTCAAAAACTGCATCATTTTCTGATATGATTCATACTTTCTCATAATATTTATCATATTACACATTTCCATCATTGTATTTACATTAGAAGATTCAATACTTCCCTGTAAAACCTGAGGGGAAGCATTTATTTCAGTCATGCCATTGCTTTCATAAAAATTGTGTCCGGCTTTTAAAAGTCTGTTATTTTTCTCAAAACTTACCAGCTTCAATTTAGCTGTTTTTATTCCATTGACTATTATTTCACCGTTTGTACCTACTTCAAATTTTGTACTTCCAACAGTTATTGGCCTATTTTGCTCATCAAGAACAAAATTATCATCATAAGTCATTAATTTTCCATCTCCGCTTATCTTAAAACTGCCGTCTCTGGTGTATCTGGTTCCGGACGGTGTTTCAATTACAAAAAAACCATCTCCATCAATAGCTAAATCAGCAGGATTATTTGTATTGGTAATCATCCCCTGGCTAAAATCTGTAATCATAAAACAATTTTTATTTTCCGCATTTTTATTATCAGCTGAATTGCTTTCAGAAGTCCCGGTATATTCCACTAAAACTTTTTTAAAGCTGGGAGTTGAAATATTCGCCAGATTATTGGTGACAATCTCGAGTTTCCTGGCTTCCTGTTCCATTCCCGTTACTAATCTATTTATACCTTCCATCATTTTCGTATCTCCTATAATGAATCGCAAATCTCAGATTTCAAATTATATGCCATTCTCCTTAATTTCCTAATCATATTGATATTTATCAACCCATAATTTATATCTGTCTGAATATGCAGGTTGATTGGAAAATGTTAAAATAAACCTTATAATCTGCTGAGGCAAAATTTTTTGCGGAATCATATCGGATGGGGCGGATGCTTCTTCAAGAATTTCATCTTTTAGCCCGTAAATCTTGCCTTTTATTACCAGATTCTTTATGGATTTATTAGATAAATTTACTAATTTCCCGGCAACTTTAAAATATTCCTTATCCTGATCAAATTGCACAAAACTCTTATGATTAATAAATTTAACCGGAAAACCAAGCCATCTTTCTGCTATATCAGTAGAATCAGAAGAAGCTATTTTTCGTTTTATTAAATGCAGATCCTTTTTTATTTCACTTACTTCCATATTCAAAGTATCGAATTTAACTTTTGTGCTTTCTAAGGCTAATTTTGCAGTATCACCTTTGTTTTTTTCAGTTAAAATGACCGGTTTTTTAACAATTTTATTTTTTTCAATTTTCCCGAGATTACTTTCAATTTTTCCGAGCTTTGATTCAAAAGTTATTAAATCTTTATTAAAACTCTTCATTTCTTTAATCTGCTCTTTTAATTTATCGATTTCTTTATTCTGATTGTCAATGGCCATTACTATATGATCCTTAAATTCCAATTGTTTTTTTTCCAATTCAGCATATTGATTTTTCTGACAACCGGTTCCAAAAAACAAAAAAATATTTAAAAACAAATGAATAATCAGCTTTACTATTTTTTTATTCTGCATAATATATAATCCATGTTTTTAGGTTTAGCGAAGCTAAAGCTTCGCACTACAATTAATATGTGTTTTGTAGTGCGAGGCTTCAGCCTCGCTATTAAAATTTATTTATTGAGCTACAAATTCCGTAAAATACACATTGGTTATTTTCCCCTTCACCAAAAGAAGATTAATAGCCTTTTGAAGCTCTTTTTTAATATTATCTTTTTCCTGCGGATTTAAAATAATTACTGAATCTCTGCTCGATATCACTCCTATGACAATATCTTTTATCTGAACTTCCCGCAGTTTTATCTCATTTACCGCTTCCTGCTTATCCAGTTCAACCGAAAGACTTGTTTTTAAATAATGTTTTTCATTACTGCTGTCATTTAAACTCACAATAAAATCACCTAAAGGCGCGATAGCTATCGGCATTTCATTTATTCCCGGGATAAAGACTTCTTCTTCCTTAATCTCCGATTTAAGATTTTCTTTGGACTTATGCCCGGAGCTAAACACTTTCTTCCAGACTATAAAACCACCAAAAAGAAGTAAAACAGACACCAAAAAAATTATTATTATCAATTTATATTTGAGAATGATATTCAGTAAACCTGTTTTCATACCTGCTTTTTTTCCGGTTTCCGTCTTTTTATCCATTCCCTTTTTTTTATCATCCAGTGTTTTTAAATCCACCACATTTTCTTTTGCCGTGCTATTTCCCTCAGATCCCATAAGCCCTCCATTAAAATATATAGACTTGATATTATATAAGCAAATTTCATACCAATACCGGTAATTGAGAAAAAACACTGTAAACACTGGCTTTTCTAAGGGGGGAATATATTGATTAACTAGGCAAAAGTTACCTACAAGGAGAATTCTTTATTCAATCGGCAATTCAACAATAAATGCTGAACCTATACCCGGTTCAGATTCAAAGGATAAATTGCCTTTATGTTTCTTCACAATAGTCTGGTATGATATTGATAATCCCTGTCCTGTGCCTTTTCCGACTTCTTTAGTTGTAAAAAACGGTTCGAATATTCTACTTCTTATCTCCGGTTTTATCCCAACACCGGTATCTCTGACTGTAATTACAGCAAAAGAATCTTTTTTGCATGTAGTTATAGTAATTATTCCTTTATTTGATTCTTTTCCTTTTTCTTTTATAGCATGAGCGGCATTAATAATGAGATTAAGAATAACTTGTTTAATCTCCCCTATAATACAATTAACCAAAGGTAAAGACCTATCCAAATTGGTTATCAATTCCGCCGTATATTTCCATTCATTTCTGGAGATTGTAACAGTGGTTTCAATTGCTTTATTAATATCTTCTTTAGCTTTTTCTCCTGTCCCCATATGAGAAAAATCCTTCATTGCTTTAACTATATTTGAAACACGGTCAACCCCCTCTAAAGTTTGAGTTATTGCTTTTGGAATCTCATCTTTAAAAAATTCCAGGTCAATCTTACTTTCTATTTGTTTTATCTGTTCCGCAAAATCATTTGAGTCTTTTATATGTTTTGTTTGAAGCTTTTTATATGTACTTACTAATTCAAAAATATCCCTTACAGAATCATTTAGAAAACGCACATTATCACCAATAAATTGTATTGGCGTATTAATTTCATGAGCAATTCCAGCCGCCAGAGTCCCTATTGATTCTAACTTTTGTTGTTGTGTTAATTGAAATTTAAGTTCTTTAGGTTCTGTAATATCCTTTGAAATATGAACTACCTGAAATATATTTCCATTATTATCTTTTATAGGAGAAGTAGAAACTTCCACAAATCTTTTATCCCCATTTTGTCTGTAATGTATATGCTCTGCAATTGCATACTTTCCGGTTTTAACAGTTTCCATGAGTGGACAGATATCATATGGCGGAGAACAAGGCGAAGTTCTTTTATGAGTTATTTCATAACATTTTTTACCAATAACTTTTGAATTGTCATCAATTCCACATCCCTCAAGAAAAACACTATTTACAGCTATTATTTTAAAATCATTAATATCAATAATAGCAATAGAATCATTCATACTGTTGAGGATAGTTTTAGTAAATTCATAAGATCGTTCCAGAGAATCTTTTGATACAAGAATTCCCGATAAATCTTCAGCCATTTTATTTAATACTACACCTAATTCACCTATTTCATTTTTTGTTTTAACATTGACTCTCTGATTTATATTTCCACTGCCTATTGACTTCGAAACTTTAATAATTTCATTAAGCGGATCTGTTATTTTTTTGGCAAAAAAAACCGATAAAGCAATCGCAGAAAGTATGACCAAAATAGTAATACCTATTAATAATTCTAAAAGGTTATTTATGGTTTCTTGAATTGATTTTTCCGTAATTCCCAGATGAACTTCCCCTATACCATTTTTTGATAGACGTATGCCTATATCCAAAATAATCCCTTTATCAGTATCAATAGTTTGAACACTGGATGTATGTTTTTTATTGAGTACGTTTATATTTTTAAGTTCTACGGGGAAACCATCTAAAAATGTATGGACTAATATTTCTCCATTTGAATCAGTAATAAATATGTACTCAATATCGTCTTCCTGGTTTTTTAAATCATTAACAAAAATTAGCATTTGAAATTCTGAAACATTTTCAGTTAAAAAAAGGTTAATCCATCCACTGGCAATATTTTTAGCTATGGACATACCTCTTTTAATAAGTTCACCGCGAAGCATTTTAGTTAATGTAGTACTGGTAAATATTACTATTGGTAAAACCAATAAAAGAATCATGGCTGAAAAACTTATCATAAATTTGGATTTTAAGCTTATGGTTTTCATAATATTAATTCCTTCCATCTATGTTGATTGCGATATTTTGCAAATACTTAGTTTTTTATTCACCTTAAAGATTTAATATTTTTTTTTATTTCACGAATCGAATTATAAGCGCTATCATATATAGTAACAAATTTATCTATCATCATGCCTTTTAGAATTTCCTTGCCATTATTATCATTATGCGCATTTAGAAATACTTCTTTTAATTTATTTTTTAATTCCGGATTTAATCCATGACGCACCACAACCGGTGGAATTCCATAAGGAGAAGATTTCTTAATAATTTTAGTTTGCGAAGTAATTTCAGGATTAATACGATTAAAATATTCCCAAATTAAACTATCGACTGACGCGCCATCCACTATTCCCTGAGCAACTGCTTTTATTGATTTATCATGTGATTTAGTATAGAGAATTTTTTTAAAAAAAGTTTCCGGTGTTGCATTTATTTGAGCCAGCAGAAAAGGCGGGATTATTTTTCCTGTATTGGATAAAGGATCCGTAAAAGCAAAGATTTTTCCTTTTAATTCTTTAAAAGATTTAATTTTACTATTTTTATGTACAATAATATAAGAATGGTATACAGTTCCACCATAAACTTGCGGCGCAACTAAAAGCTCCATCCCAAATTCACTATGTCCATCAACATAGGGACCTCCGCACACAAATGCTAAATCAACCGCGCTATTTTTTATCAATTTATTTATTTCCGCATAACCTTCTCTATCAACATAAATTATGTCTTTCCCTGTTTTACCGGCAATATAATCTAAAAAACGTTTATAATATCCAAACCCTTCTTTGGGTGTTATCATTCCTCCGGCTGCTATCCTGATTGATTCCTTGCTTGATAATTTATGTTTTACTTTTAGTGTCTCTTTTTTCTCAAAACTGATTTTTTTAGGTGTATCCTTCTTACTACAGCTAAAAAATAATAAAAAAATAAAAAATGAAAAAATAAGAAATTTTTTAAACATTTTGTTTATCCTTTCATCAGAATTAAAAAATTGACACTAAAATATCTTTCTTCATATTTCCCTGTCTATAATAATTATTAAGCATACTCCCCATAGTCGGAGTGATTTCCTGTCCTTTTTTTACAAGTAAAACTCCGCTCTTTGTCATTATATCTTCTTCTAAAGACATCCCTTTACTCAATTCTGTTAAATTTACTTTTATAATCTTTTTTTCTGCTTTAGGTAAATTTATTTTATCTAATACGGATAAAATTTTTGGATTATATAAATAATGATTATTATAAAGTGATTCAATCGCATCTTTTTTTGAATTACCGGAAGAAAGCTGATACTCGTAATCTATTGCAATTCTTAAAATTTGCGAACCAATTTCAATATATGATTTATCCGGATCATCAGGAGGTTTAGTGTTATCGAAATTATATTTTTGCCGGGCTATTATTTCAGCAATAGATTCAAGCCGTGGAATATTTTTAATAAGCTCACTTCCGATATGAGGAAAAGCTTTTACCATTTCCTGTTCATCGGGAGACAGATCTTTCATGCAATAAATTTTTTCAAGTACTTCCGAAGGAATTGTTACACATCCAATTTGTGAAAGCAATGCTGATACTTCAAAACGCCAGATATCCTGTAATTGAAGCAATTTGGATATTTCAACAACAAAATATTTAATTTTATTAGTATGACTGAATGCAATAGGATTTATCAGTGAAAGTATTTCTATAAGAACTTTTATACTCCCATTTAGAGTCTTTTCAAGAAGTTCCCTTTCTGCCATAAGCAAATGATATTGTTTAAGCGCGGAACCAAGTACTTTGACTATAATTTCCTGCGAACATGGTTTTGTTAAAAACCTGAATATATTCCCTTCATTTACCGAAGCAATAGCAGTATCTATGTCAGCATGTCCTGTAAGCATTATGCGAATAGTATCCGGATATTTTTCTTTAACTTTTGCAAGGAATTGAATCCCGTCCATACCCGGCATACTCATATCGGAAACCACCACAAAAGGAGGACCTTCTTTTTCCATAATATTTAAAGCGTCATCTCCGGATAATGCTATAGAGATATTAAATATTTTGTATAATTGCCTTTTTAACGCATCTAAAATATTTTTTTCATCATCAACAAATAGAACTTTATCTAAAGCCATATTTATTCCCTTTTTTCTCCCGCGAATTTAGTATACTTACGCCATTCCTGTAATTTCTCTAAAATATTCAATTTCTGCAAATATTTTATTTCAGGTTTTGTCATATCAATTCCACTAAAATATTCCGGATTTTTCTCTAAAATATTGGCAAAATATACACTGTGTACACAATTAAAAGTATTTTCTAAAACTGGATCAAATGAATGATGAAAAATTATGGAATTTATTGAATTATCAGAAAAACCCCATGTCTCCATAATGCACCCCCCCACTTCCGCGTGATTTACTCCAAAATGCTGATTTTCCAGCATATATAAAGGGATACCGTCTTGAATATGCTGTTTATAAATTTCATTATAGATTTCAGGCATATTTTTTATAAAAATTATTTTCCCGATATCATGCAGAATCCCTG